>NZ_JAZQNX010000002.1:0-26197 GCF_045627565.1 Lelliottia sp.
CGCCTTTAGGGCGCTTTTTTACATTGGTGGGTCGTGCAGGATGATTCTCGTTGTTCACCCTCCGGGCCGTCGCCTGCGGCTCCGGTGCCTCACTGCGTTCGGCTCGAACCTGCAGCAGGTTCGAATCTTTCAAATCGCAGATAGTAAAAAAGCGCCTTTAGGGCGCTTTTTTACATTGGTGGGTCGTGCAGGATTCGAACCTGCGACCAATTGATTAAAAGTCAACTGCTCTACCAACTGAGCTAACGACCCGAATGGTGGGTGATGACGGGCTCGAACCGCCGACCCCCTCCGTGTAAAGGAGGTGCTCTACCAACTGAGCTAATCACCCATTTCGGTACTGCTTAGATAAGAAACCTTTTGAGAATGGTGGGCGATGACGGGCTCGAACCGCCGACCCCCTCCGTGTAAAGGAGATGCTCTACCAACTGAGCTAATCGCCCAATCTCAAATTCTTATGTACACTGCGGAGTCTACGTAAAGTAGATGGTGGGTGATGACGGGCTCGAACCGCCGACCCCCTCCGTGTAAAGGAGATGCTCTACCAACTGAGCTAATCACCCCCGCTGTGTGGAGTCGCATTATAGGGAGAGTTGAAAATGAGTCAACGCCTTTTCTAAAGTTTTCGTTCGTTCGTCGTAAAATTAGACAAAAGGATTGCTAAACCGTCCGTGCGGCATGATTTCTAAACAAAATTAGTAAACCTGCACGTCAAACAGGCAACATCATTGAGGAATCGCCCCACAGTGATAGAATATTGCCCATTGTTTTTTTCCCAGCATTTGCCGGTCGTCGGCATCGTTCATAACGTAAGGCCATTTCATGAAAATCAAAACTCGCTTCGCGCCCAGCCCGACAGGCTATTTGCACGTCGGTGGAGCACGTACTGCTCTCTATTCCTGGCTTTTTGCACGTAATCACGGCGGTGAGTTCGTGTTGCGTATTGAAGACACCGATCTTGAGCGCTCCACGCCGGAAGCAATCGAAGCCATTATGGATGGGATGAACTGGCTGAATCTGGAGTGGGATGAAGGCCCGTACTTCCAGACCAAGCGTTTCGACCGTTATAACGCGGTTATTGATGACATGATCGTCGCAGGCACGGCATATAAATGCTATTGCTCAAAAGAACGTCTGGATGCATTGCGTGAAGAGCAAATGGCGAACGGCGACAAACCTCGCTACGACGGTCGCTGCCGGCACAGCCACGAGCATCATGCTGATGACGAACCCTGCGTTGTGCGTTTCGCTAACCCGCAAGACGGCTCCGTTATTTTTGACGATCAGATCCGTGGTCCGATCGAATTCAGCAATCAGGAGTTAGACGATCTCATTATTCGTCGCACCGATGGATCTCCAACCTATAACTTCTGTGTTGTCGTCGATGACTGGGATATGGAGATTTCTCACGTTATCCGTGGCGAAGATCATATCAACAACACCCCGCGTCAGATCAACATCCTGAAAGCGTTGAATGCGCCAGTGCCGGTTTACGCGCACGTTTCTATGATCAACGGCGACGACGGTAAGAAACTGTCAAAACGTCACGGTGCAGTCAGCGTAATGCAGTATCGTGATGACGGCTATTTGCCTGAAGCACTGCTGAACTACCTGGTGCGTTTGGGCTGGTCCAGCGGCGATCAGGAAATCTTTAGTCGTGAAGAAATGATCAAGTTGTTCTCTCTGGGTGCGGTAAGTAAGTCTGCCAGTGCGTTTAACACCGATAAACTGCTGTGGTTGAATCACCATTACATTAACACCATGCAGCCTGAGTACGTGGCGACCTATCTGCAATGGCATATTGAGCAGGCTAACATTGATACCCGCACTGGCCCTGAGCTGGCGGAACTGGTGAAACTGCTCGGTGAGCGCTGCAAGACGCTGAAAGAAATCGCTGAAAGCTGCCGCTATTTTTATGAAGAATTCGACGCGTTTGATGCAGATGCAGCAAAAAAACATCTGCGTCCAGTTGCACGTCAGCCTCTGGAAGTGGTGCGCGATAAATTGGCCGCCATTACCGAATGGACAGCAGAGAATGTTCATCATGCGATTCAGGCAACCGCAGACGAGCTGGAAGTCGGTATGGGTAAAGTCGGTATGCCACTACGTGTTGCGGTAACAGGTGCAGGCCAGTCACCAGGACTGGACGTAACGGTCCACGCCATTGGTAAGACACGTAGCGTTGCGCGTATTAACAAAGCTCTGGGCTTTATTGCTGAGCGCGAAAGTCAGCAGTAATCGTTCTGAACAGGCAATAATTAAACGGCAGGTTTCCCTGCCGTTTTTTATGCGTGCTCTTCAGCAATACCAAGTCGGTTGAGAAATCCCTGAATACCTTCACGTGTCAGTAACGCAGCAAGCCTTTCTTGCTCGGTTTGGGTCATGTTTTCCAGTGTATTGATGACCTGGCGCAACACACGAGATGGGTTAGTGCCACCATAGGCGGCAGACGGCTCAGCAAGTTGGTATATGGCCTGACGGTTACGAATGGCGGGGAGGTTAATTATGTGCTCGCGCACCCTGGCATCAATATGAATGAGTCTTGCCCGTCCACCTTTCACACCGTTGATACCCTCTGTTTTCCACCCTTGCTTGCGTACCCAGCGGTTTACCGTTTGCTTGGCCACGCCAAGGCTTTCGGCCAGCTCTTCCGTGGTCATTTTGCTCCGTAATTTATTCATATTAGTTCTGGTCACGTATTCCTAAACGTTGTAACAATCCGGAAATCCCTTCCCGCAGTAACAGCGTGGTCAGCTGCTTTTGTTCTTCCGGGGTCATTTCATTTGCCAGTGTCAGGAGAAGCGCGTTAAGTGCGTTAGGGTTTACACTGCCTTCAGAGAGCTGAGGTTCGTCTGTTATCCGACAAGCACAACGAATAAATTCTCTGACTTTTTCGTTCACATGCACCAGTCGCGCTTTTCCGCCTTGAACGCCCGGCCTTGGTGAAGTTTTCCAACCCTCTTTACGTACCCATTTATTGATGGTCTGACGGCTATAGCCAGTGAGCTGGGACAGCTCCTCCGGCGTCATTCGTTCCTTGATCATACAATCACCTGAGTATCAGTAGGGTTAATTAGTGGTTCATCTTATAGCACCCTTTTACACGAAAACGTGACAGGCTTAACTTAGGACTGCGAGCCGCTTCGCAATGTGTTTTATTTGCATGATTTTTCGACGATTGAAAGAGAGGAACTGATTTTGCCGTTGACACTCTGCAATGGAATTCATATTATGCCGCCCGTCAACACGACAGCTTTACGTTGGGGCTATAGCTCAGCTGGGAGAGCGCTTGCATGGCATGCAAGAGGTCAGCGGTTCGATCCCGCTTAGCTCCACCAAATTCTTATCCAGGAGAGTTTGGAACGTAAAGAGACTGTGGGGCTATAGCTCAGCTGGGAGAGCGCTTGCATGGCATGCAAGAGGTCAGCGGTTCGATCCCGCTTAGCTCCACCAAATTCAGACCCTCGCCGGATGGCGGGGGGTTTTTTATGCCCATGTTAAAAACATCCCTCATTTTGTTGCAGAACCACGCATTTCCTATACTGCGAGTAAACCTCATGCAAAAGCGCTGACGGCTCTGAAAGGGATACTTGCTTAGCACAATTAATAATTTTAGTATTCTTAAGAATTAACGTGCTGTCAGGCAAATGAGGCTGCTAACCGCAATGATAAATAAAATTCTTGATAATTTAAGAATATTCGCACTTGCTTCTTTTATTTGCCTGCTAGTTCTGCCTCTTTCCCGCTATATCTCCCCTCGTGCAATTGTCAATGGAAATGACATTTATCTCGTCTGGCTTCCACTGAGCGTCATGCTGTCGGTTATTTTATTATTTGGTCGTCGTGCAGTCGCTCCCATTATTTTTAGCTCTGCACTTATCAATGCATGGGGTTTACACTTAACTCTCATGCAGTCATTCGCGTTATTGTTTTGCCAGGTATTTTCTGTGTTTGCCGTCTGCGGCATTATGCGCTGGCAGCTTGGGCGACGTTGGCGGTTCGGTGTCCCTCAACGATATATAGGGATACGGATTTTCTGGTTAGGTTTTATCCTCCCCATCAGCATTAAATTTTCTATGTTGTTAATAGGGAATTTTCTCCATTTTCCTGTGTTGCTGTCGACTTATTTTGGCGTAGGTTCGGCAATGGATAACGTTATCGATATTCAGAGCCTAATATCTTCTGCATTAATATTTACAATGATGTTTTATTATCCATTAAGGATGATCATTAATCCTCGTTATGCCATAAAAATTTGGCGATATCATGTCAGGCCTTCATTTTCTAAAAAGCAGATCTTTTTTACATTATTCTGGTTGTTGTGTTTGGGTACCGTGCTGATTGCTCTGTGCACGCCTTATCGTGCAAATTATATTGCAGGCTATCTGGTTCCGGTCATATTTATCCTGTTCACTCTGGGTATTAGCCGATTAAGCTATTCCGTGATTTCGTTCAGTTGGGCGATCTGTGTTTTTTTGCTGCTTACCTATAACGGCAATTTCCTTTATGGCGTGGAGAATGGCTACGCCCTGGCATTTGCTCTCTCCGTTCTGATTTCGTTCGCGATATGTCTGCTTTACATGTCACGTATCTATCAGCATGGCGAATGGTTAAAGCAAGGTTGGCAGGAGAGGGCATTGACCGACCCCTTGACGGGCTTACCTAACATGCGCGCGCTGGAGGCTTTTCTCGAAAAGCACCCGCACTTTCATGTGTGTTGCCTACGCATCGCTAACCTGGAGTTTCTGAGTCGGCATTATGGGATGATGATGCGAGTAAACTGTAAGCGTGAAGTCACGAGCGCTCTACAGCCGTTTTTGCTGACTGATGAAAAACTTTTCCAACTGCCGGGTAGCGAGCTGGTTCTTGTACTGAACGGCACAGAAACGGCTGCGCGGTTGCAGTACATGGTTGACCATCTTAATAATCGAAGAATTTACTGGAACAATACGGCCCTGGATGTTGAATTTGGCGCCTCCTGGGGGGGGGTGAGCGATGAATGGGGTGAGAACCTTCATCATGTGCTGGGTCAACTGAGTTGGTTATCAGAGCAGTCTTGTGCAAATCAAACCGTATTAGCATTAACTCACAGTCTGGCTACGATATCTGACCAGACGACGGAACGCGTCTTCATACTGAGTCGCATCAAGCGTGCTCTCAGTGAGGGTGGGCTACGTCTGTATGTGCAACCTATTCAGAATGCTGCAAGCAGGGGATATCACGAAATCCTGACGCGATTGGAAAGCGATGGCGAATTGATTTTTCCGGACCAATTTATCCCTCTCATTGCACAGTTTAATCTCAGCAGGCGTTTCGACTTGAGCGTGGTGGAAGCTATGGTGATATGGTTGGCGGATCATCCCGTTTCGCACCATTCCGCCCGGTTCTCGGTCAATCTCATGCCGCTCACATTGATGCAGAAAGAGACAGCATCAGACATCATTACTCTCTTTGAGCGCCATGGTGTCTCTTCTGCAGCGGTGATTATCGAAGTCACAGAAGAGCAGGCTTTTTCTGAGTCTGAAAGCAGTATTTTTAATATTCAGAAGCTGCGTGAATTCGGATTCAAAATTGCGATTGATGATTTTGGTACGGGCTATGCCAACTACGAGCGGCTTAAGCGTTTGGAGGCTGACATCATAAAAATAGATGGCTGTTTTATTAAGGATATTTGTGCCGATGATATGGATGCGATGATTGTGAAATCGATTTGCAATCTGGCAAAAACTAAAGCACTGAGCGTTGTCGCAGAATATGTTGAAACGCAAGAGCAGCGCCAGATGCTATTGGCCTTTGGTGTGGATTATCTTCAGGGTTATCTGATTGGGAAGCCACATCCCATTAAGGAATTACAGGCATAAAAAAACCGGAGGCTTATCACCCCCGGTTTTTTCTTCTGATTACAGTACGAGGGCTGCGATAGACGCAGACAGTACGCTCACCAGAGTTGAACCATAAACCAGTTTCAGACCAAAGCGGGAAACCACGTTTCCTTGCTCTTCGTTAAGGCCTTTAATCGCGCCTGCGATGATACCGATAGAAGAGAAGTTAGCGAAGGAAACCAGGAAGACTGACAGAATGCCTTCTGCGCGCGGGGAGAGCGTGCTGGCAATTTTCTGCAGATCCATCATCGCAACGAATTCGTTGGAAACCAGTTTGGTGGCCATAATGCTACCGACCTGCAGTGCTTCATGCGCCGGTACACCCATTACCCAGGCAATCGGGTAGAAGATGTAACCCAGAATACCCTGGAAGGAGATGCCCAGAACGGCAGCAAACAGGGCGTTCAACGCAGCAATCAGCGCGATAAAACCGATCAACATGGCAGCAACGATAACGGCAACTTTAAAGCCAGCCAGAATGTATTCGCCCAGCATTTCGAAGAAGCTCTGGCCTTCGTGCAGGTTAGACATCTGGATATTTTCTTCGCTGGCATCAACGCGGTAAGGGTTGATCAGGGAGAGAACGATAAAGGTGCTGAACATGTTCAGAACCAGCGCTGCGACCACGTATTTCGGTTCCAGCATTGTCATGTATGCACCCACGATAGACATGGATACAGTCGACATTGCGGTAGCCGCCATGGTGTACATGCGGTTGCGAGACATTTTGCCGAGGATATCTTTATACGCGATAAAGTTTTCAGACTGACCCAGAATCAGGGAGCTGACGGCGTTGAAAGATTCCAGTTTACCCATACCGTTGACTTTGGATAACAGGAAGCCAATAGCGCGAATAATCACTGGCAGAACACGAATGTGCTGCAGAATACCGATCAGTGCAGAGATAAAGACGATTGGGCACAGCACTTTCAGGAAGAAGAATGCCAGACCTTGATCGTTCATACTGCCAAAGACGAAGTTAGTCCCTTCGTTGGCAAATCCGAGCAGTTTTTCGAACATTTCGGAAAAGCCTTTAACGAAACCAAGGCCGATGTTGGAGTTCAGGAAGAACCACGCAAGTAAAACTTCAATGACGAGCAGCTGTATAACATAGCGAATACGAATGTTTTTGCGGTCAGTGCTGACCAGCAATGCAAGTACAGTAACGACAACAAGTGCCAGGACAAAATGAAGGACGCGGTCCATATTTGCTCCAAATATGAGGCAGGTTTAATTTCCGTGCACATTCTATGTAACAAGTGCAAAGAAAACGAGATCAAGACCACACTATAGTTACATCCTGTGACGAGTCTCAAAAATAGTGATCAACCATACATTTCTGTTATGTTATGTAAATGAGTGAAAAGTTACGTTTGTGTGCTACGCTTCACAAAAGATGATTCAATTTCGCTATTCGTTCTAAATAATTCCAAAACGTCCTGTCTTGTTATTGCTCTTCGCTATCAATGAAATCGCTATAACCCATTTAAATGATCTTGATAATCATTCTCATTTTGATAGCATAAAACATAGCAAAGGCTATATCTTCAGAGGTGGAAATGAATAACAGTCGCGTTGAGGGTAGCAGTGGCAGAGCAGCGCGCAAGTTGCGGTTTGCATTAATGGGACCGGCGTTCATTGCTGCGATTGGCTACATCGATCCGGGTAATTTTGCGACCAATATTCAGGCCGGGGCCAGTTTCGGTTATAAACTGCTGTGGGTCGTCGTGTGGGCAAATCTGATGGCGATGCTCATTCAGGTCTTATCCGCGAAGCTTGGGATCGCGACGGGCAAAAACCTGGCGGAACAAATTCGCGATCATTATCCCCGTCCGGTCGTCTTGTTTTACTGGGTTCAGGCGGAAATCATCGCGATGGCGACCGATCTCGCGGAATTTATCGGCGCGGCCATAGGCTTCAAACTGATCCTCGGCGTTTCGCTGCTTCAGGGAGCGGTACTGACGGGGATTGCCACTTTTCTTATCCTGATGCTGCAGCGGCGCGGGCAAAAACCGCTGGAACTGGTCATCGGCGGTCTGCTGTTATTCGTTGCGGCAGCGTATATCGTTGAGCTTGTATTTTCGCAGCCGAATCTGGTGCAGTTGAGCAAAGGTATGGCGATACCCAGCCTGCCAACCTCGGAAGCCGTGTTCCTTGCCGCCGGTGTTCTGGGCGCGACGATCATGCCGCATGTTATCTATCTCCACTCCTCGTTGACGCAAAATGCGCATGATGGCACCCGGCAGGAACGCTATTCGGCAACCAAATGGGATGTGGGTATTGCGATGACGATTGCCGGATTCGTTAATCTCGCCATGATGGCGACAGCCGCCGCGGCGTTTCATTTTAACGGTCACACTGGCGTTGCCGATCTCGATCAGGCGTATTTGACGCTGGAACCGCTGTTGAGCCATGCGGCAGCAACCATTTTTGGTTTAAGCCTGGTCGCCGCGGGGCTTTCATCGACGGTGGTCGGTACGCTGGCCGGGCAGGTCGTTATGCAGGGCTTCGTGCGTTTCCACATTCCGCTGTGGGTACGCCGTTCTGTCACCATGATGCCTTCATTTATCGTCATTCTGATGGGGCTGGACCCAACCCGAATTCTGGTGATGAGTCAGGTATTGCTGAGCTTTGGTATCGCACTGGCGCTGGTACCGCTGCTGATTTTTACAGGCAATCAATCGCTAATGGGGGATTTGGTCAATTCGACGCTGGTTAAACGTATCGGATGGATGATCGTGGTACTGGTAGTGGCGCTGAACCTGTGGCTGCTGATTGGCACGCTGCTGGGGTTGTAAGACAGACCAGACTGAAAAAGCATGAAAAAGGAGCCTGATGGCTCCTTTTTTGCGGTGACAGTTTTAGTGGCGATGCCCGTGTCCGTGCCCACGATCGTGACCTCGTCCATGGCCCCGAGGTCCGCGACGATCATCACGATCGCTCCAGCCTTCACGGTAGCCGCGCTCGTACGCCTTGCGGTTATCCCAACCACGGTGACGACCATTATCATGTCTCCACCAGCGGTTTTGACGCCATTCGTAGTTACGGTGCCAGTAATCACGGTCGCGCCAGCCGCCACCGTCCCAGTAGTTACCAGAGTTATCACGATCGCCAATATGTAATTTTATTGACGGCAACAGGGTAATTTCGCCTGCATTTGCAATCAGTGGCGCACTCGCCATCAGGATTGCCGCAAGAATCAGTGATTTGAACATTATTGTTATTCTCCTACGAACGGAGCCGTAAGCGGCCTGTTAACGCAATTTTACGGGGCAGTAAAGCCCCGTATAATCGCCTCAACTCCTAATTCACAGGGGGGAGCACTTTTTGCTAAAGACGCATTTATTTTGAGCTGTTCAGAATCGCGTCGATCGCTTCAAGCTCTTCAGCAGTGAAGTGAAGATTATTGAGCATGCCGACTGCGTCCTCGATTTGTGACGTCTTACTGGCACCAATCAGCACGCTGGTGACGGTGTCGTGACGTAACACCCAGGCGAGTGCCATTTGTGACAGCTTCTGACCTCGGCGTTCGGCTAACGCGTTGAGCTGGCGAACCTTACTCAGTTTTTCATCGCTAACCTGATCGGCATTCAGGAATCGACTCTTGCTCGCCGCGCGTGAATCAGCCGGAATACCATTTAAATAGCGATCGGTCAGTTGCCCACCCGCGAGCGGTGAGAAAGGAATACAACCCACCCCTTTTTCCTGCAAAACGGACAGCAATCCCTCTTCCGGCGCACGTTCAAACATCGAATATTTTGGCTGGTGGATGAGACAAGGCGTCCCAAGATCGTCCAGGATATCAATGGCCTGGCGTGCCAGTTCAGCCGGGTAGTTTGAAAGACCGACATACAGGGCTTTACCCTGGCGCACGATATGATCGAGTGCTCTCATCGTCTCTCTGAGCGGCGTTTCTGGGTCCGGCCGGTGATGGTAAAAGATATCAACATATTCCAGCCCCATACGTTTTAGGCTTTGATCGAGACTGGCGACTAAATATTTACGCGATCCCCAGTCCCCGTAAGGCCCATCCCACATGGTGTATCCCGCTTTAGTCGAGATCGCTAATTCGTCACGGTACGCGTGAAAATCTTCCCGAAAAATACGCCCAAAGTTGCTCTCTGCCGATCCTGGCGGTGGTCCGTAGTTGTTCGCGAGATCAAAGTGGGTTATCCCGAGCTCGAATGCGCGCTGCAAAAGCTGACGGCTATTTTCAATTAACGTGCTGTCGCCAAAGTTATGCCACAGACCCAGCGAGACGACGGGGAGTCTAAGACCACTCTGACCGCATCGACGGTATTGCATTGAGTCATAACGTGTTTTATCCGCCTGAAAAACCATGCGCTAGCCCCTTTATTCTGAAGTGTGATTCTCAGTGTATACGTTTACACGCTGAATCGGACCATCAGATTACTACGCCATTTTTCGTAAAGCATTCTTTCCAGCCTCTTCTTTTCCGCATTCCTGGACAGGCATCACGCTTCTTTAATACTCAAAGTGAGGTCAACGTCAGAAGGACTCTTGTTATGCGAACCGCCTATTCCGTGGCTGATTATCTGCTGGACCGCCTTTCACAGTGTGGCGTTGAGCACCTGTTTGGCGTGCCGGGTGACTACAATCTGCAATTCCTTGATCACGTTATCGACAGCCCCGAAATCCGGTGGGTTGGGTGTGCCAATGAACTCAATGCCTCCTATGCCGCCGATGGATATGCCCGCTGCAAAGGTTTTGCCGCGTTGCTCACGACATTTGGTGTGGGAGAACTGAGTGCGATGAACGGAATCGCCGGCAGTTTTGCGGAGTACGTACCGGTATTGCACATCGTAGGAGCGCCTTGCAGCGCCGCGCAGCAAAAAGGGGAGCTCATGCATCACACATTGGGCGACGGAGAATTCCGCCATTTCTTCAAGATGAGCGAGCCTATTACCGCAGCGCAGGCTATTCTCACCGAACAAAATGCCTGCTATGAAATCGATCGTGTATTGTCAGTGATGCGACGTGAGCGCCGTCCTGGTTATCTGATGTTACCCGCAGATGTGGCAAAAAAACCTGCCATACCGCCTGTAAGCGCTTTCACTAATGCGCTTTTTCCCTTTGATAACGCTTGTCTGCAAGCGTTCCGCGAGGCCGCAGAGGCGCGTCTTGCGACCAGCCACCGTACGGCGCTATTGGCTGATTTTTTAGTCCTGCGGTATGGGCTAAAAAAATCGCTTCAGGCGTGGGTCAAAGAGACGCCCATGGCACATGCGACGATGCTGATGGGGAAAGGGATTTTTGATGAGCGACAGACGGGTTTTTACGGGACGTACAGCGGGGCTGCGAGCACCGACGCCGTCCGGGAGGCTATCGAAGGGGCGGATACCGTCATTTGCGTGGGCACGCGTTTCACCGATACGCTGACCGCGGGATTTACCCATAAACTTACTGCTGCGCAGACCATTGAAGTCCAGCCCCATGCGGCTCGAATTGGGGATCGTTGGTTTACAGGCATTCCCATGGTGCGCGCGGTTGAGATCTTATCCGAGCTTTGCAGGCAGCATGTTACCCAACACGATCTGCCGATTCATAAGTCCGCACTTTCTCAGGAATATCATCAAGGCACGCTGACGCAGGATAATTTCTGGCACACGTTGCAAACGTTTATTCGTCCCGGGGATATCATTCTTGCCGATCAAGGGACTGCTGCGTTTGGTGCAAGTGCGCTGCGACTGCCTTCGGACGTCGACTTTATCGTTCAGCCGCTATGGGGCTCGATTGGCTTTACGCTAGCAGCGGCATTTGGCGCGCAAACCGCTTGTCCGGACAGGCGTGTGATTGTGCTCACCGGTGACGGCGCGGCACAACTAACGATTCAGGAAATGGGTTCGATGCTGCGGGATGATCAGCGGCCTGTCATTCTGGTGCTGAATAACGAGGGATATACCGTTGAGCGGGCGATTCATGGTGCTGGGCAGCGCTATAACGACATTGCGCTGTGGAACTGGACGCAGATCCCGCAGGCGCTCAGCCTGAACTGTCAGGCTCAGTGCTGGCGGGTCAGCGAAACGGTACAGCTGGCAGAGGTGCTGGAAAAAGTCGCCCATCGCGAGCGACTTTCGCTGATTGAGGTGATGTTGCCCAAAGAGGATATTCCTTCGCTGCTCAGCGCCATCACCAAAGCGCTGGAGACACGTAACAGCGGCTAGTCACTTATTCTGCCGCCAGGCCATCAGCATCGGTTTGCCCGCTAGCAGGAGCCAGGCGGGCAGCATCACGATACAGAGTAACGGCAATAAGTTGGTGTCGGGCACAACGACCGCTGCCATAAACAGACTGAGCCAGGCATCGCGGGTGACGACCAGCACCAACCCCAGAATCGAGCACGAAATCGTAATCGCCGCCGGGACGGCGTCGACATGCTCGTGGAGCATGAGTCCTAACGCCACGCCGATAAACACCGCCGGGAAGATACGCCCCCCGCGAAAACCACACGCGGCCGCCACAACGACTGCTGCCAGCTTAATCACGGCAAACAAGAAATAATCCGACACGCTAAAGACCTGGCTGAAGGCCATCTGTTGCATCTCATCCAGGCCTTTAAATAACGTCACCGGCCCACCAATTGCCCCAAGAATCCCCAGCAGGAAACCGCCCGCACCCAGAATCAAAACCGGGTGTTTGAGCTTATGCATCAGGCGGTGCAGTCGCGGTAAGCACCAAACGGCGACCATACCGAGCGCGATGGCGATGGCAGCGACAATGGCACCGCTAAAAATATCTGCCAGTTGCATTTGACCGTAATGCGGAATCGGCAGCGAAAAGTGAGGATGGTAAAACAGGCTGGTCGTGAGCGCGCCAGCGGCTGCGGCCATAAGAGGCGCAAAGAGGCGATCCCAGAGCGGTACATCGTTATCGCCACTCAGCGTTTGGGAAAAAATAAGCGCGGCGGCGACAGGCGTACCGAATAGCGCCCCGATGGTGCCCGCAGACGCCAGAATCGTCCAGTCCAGCGCGCCCACGCGGGGGAAAATGCGTGAACCCAGATAAACAGCGAGCGCAATATTCACTGCCATGATGGGGTGTTCAGGCCCCAGGCTTACGCCGCCCGCCAGCCCGATAATCAAGGCGAGAAGTAAACCCGGCAGTGCCGCCGGGTTGACCGGCGCGCTAATCAACGGCTCCAGTGCTGGATCGGGGCCCGCGTGTCCCGGACTGAAGCGAATGACTAAGCCTACCGCGATACCGGTGAGCGTCAGCATCAGGATAATCCAGGTCGGAGAGGCAAAATCAATGCCGAGCTTTCCCGGCAGGGCGGTCCACAAAAAAGCTTGCAGCACCGAGGCAACTTTCATAACGACGATTAACACCAGGCTTGACGCAATACCAATGATGAGCGCAGGCGTCGCTAACAACAGCATGGTTTTGGCTCGCGGATGGAGCATGATGATTTCCTTGTACAAAAGTGTTTAGCGAGACTTTGCACATTCAGTTTGACGGCAATAGTGCAAAAGGTGCTGAAACGGTAAAGTGATTCTGTGACGAAGATCGATTATCCTGGGCAGTTCGCATTCAGGCCGTTGTTGTTATCCCGCCTTGAATTTACAGTGTCCCAAAGATTTATTCTGACTTTAGCGGAGCAGTAGAAGAATGACAAAATATGCTTTAGTAGGTGATGTAGGCGGCACGAATGCGCGGCTGGCATTATGCGATATTGATACCGGTGAAATTTCTCAGGCAAAGACCTATTCCGGGCTGGATTACCCAAGTCTTGAAGCGGTGGTTCGCGTGTATCTGGATGAGCATCAGGTCGGTGTCGAGGACGGTTGTATCGCTATCGCCTGTCCGATTACCGGTGACTGGGTGGCGATGACGAATCACACCTGGGCATTTTCCATTGCCGAAATGAAAAAAAATCTCGGCTTCGCGCATCTGGAAATTATTAACGACTTTACGGCCGTTTCGATGGCGATCCCGATGCTCAAACCTGAACATCTTATTCAGTTTGGTGGCGCGGAACCGGTCGAAGGCAAGCCGATTGCCGTTTATGGCGCGGGTACGGGACTGGGTGTTTCACATCTGGTTCAC
This sequence comes from Lelliottia sp., assembly GCF_045627565.1. Lineage (NCBI taxonomy): Bacteria > Pseudomonadati > Pseudomonadota > Gammaproteobacteria > Enterobacterales > Enterobacteriaceae > Lelliottia > Lelliottia sp. The sequence continues at coordinate 13,947 of NZ_JAZQNX010000002.1, forward strand.
GTCGATAAACGCTGGATCAGTTTGCCGGGCGAGGGCGGCCACGTTGATTTTGCCCCAAATAGCGAAGAAGAAGGCATTATTCTGCATGAACTGCGCGCCGAATTGGGCCACGTTTCTGCCGAGCGCGTGCTGTCCGGCCCTGGGCTGGTTTATCTTTATCGCGCGATTGTGAAATCCGATAATCGCCTGCCGGAAAACTTACAACCCAAAGACATTACCGAGCGCGCACTGGCGGACAGCTGCACAGACTGTCGTCGCGCGCTGTCACTGTTCTGCGTGATTATGGGTCGCTTTGGCGGCAATCTGGCGTTAAATCTCGGCACGTTTGGCGGAGTTTACATCGCGGGTGGCATTGTGCCGCGTTTCCTGGAGTTCTTTAAAGCGTCTGGTTTCCGTGGCGGGTTTGAAGATAAAGGGCGTTTTAAATCCTATGTGCAGGACATTCCGGTTTATCTGATCGTGCATGATAATCCTGGTCTGCTGGGCTCAGGCGCGCATTTGCGTCAGACGCTGGGCCAATACCTCTGATACTAATCCCCTCTCCGGGTGGAGAGGGGATTCTGCTACAAATGCATTAGCTGCCTGAATTCCTTCACCTTGCTCCGACTCACTGGCACCTGAAAATCCAAATCCTTAAGCCGTAAAATATAGGTGTTGTTAAACCACGGCTCGATCTCGCGGATTTTATTCAGATTCACACAAAACGAACGGTGGCAGCGGAAAAAATGCGACGCGGGCAGCTTGCTGCAAAATTCAGTGATATTCATCGGCATCACGAAAGATTCGCGCCGGGTATAAACAAACGTCATTTTTTCGTGCGCTTCGGCGTAATAAATGTCATCCATCGGCGTGACGATAATCCGCTCATCTTTAATCAGATTTAGCGTGTCGTTTTCACGGGTGACGACAGGCGCTGCGCTCACCGCAGAGTGGTTTTGCTGCTGCCAGGCCATCTCAAGTTTTTGCAGCATACTCACAATGCGTGATTCCTGATAAGGCTTGAGAATGTAGTCAAATGCTTCCAGTTCGAACGCTTCGACGGCATGCTCTTTCCATGCAGTGACAAAAACAATAAACGGCTTATGGGCGAACTGATTGATATTCTGCGCCAGCAGAACACCGTCCAGTGACGGAATGTTGATATCCAGGAAAATGGCGTCAACTTTGTTGTGCTGTAAAAACTTCAGGACATCCAGTCCGTCTTCAAACGTGCCGACAATCTCCATTTGGCTGTGCTCTTTTATCAGCCAGCTCAGCTCCTGTTGGGCGAGGATCTCATCTTCAACAATGATGACTTTCATACATCAATCCTCATTCAGGGCCACAATAATGTTTGCGTATGAACGGGTAAGCGCTCATTAGGCACATAAAAAGCAATTTCCGTTCCGGGTTCCAGACGACGAATATGCAGCCCTTCGCCGTAAAGTAATTTCACGCGATGATGAACATTCAACAGGCCAATTTTATTGCCCGGCATCTCGTTAGATTCCACGCGCGCAATCACGTTAGGATCGATGCCATTTCCGGTATCGCGTACCGCCACGCGCACGCGATTGCCACATTCCGCCACGCTAATCGTCACCACGCCTTTGCCTTTGCATGGCTGGATGCCGTGGACAATCGCGTTCTCAACCAGCGGCTGAATCAACAGGCTCGGGATGACGCAGTGCACCTCTTCGTCGATATCGTAGATGACCGTCAGCTTATCGCCAAAACGAGCCTGTTCGATCGCGATGTAGTCCTTGATCTGATACAGCTCTTTTTTGATATCGATTTGCTCGTCGTCCTTAAGCTCAATGTTGTAGCGCAAATAGCGCGAGAGATTATAAATCAGCTGACGGGCGGTATCTGGATTCATTCGAATAGAAGACGAAATCGCATTCAGCGCGTTGAACAGGAAATGGGGATTAATTTTACTTTGCAGGGCGCGCAGCTCTGCCTTATTTGCCATTTCACGTAGCTGCTCGGCGCGAGAAACTTCCAGTTGTGTAGAGATAATTTGCGACAGACCAATCGCCATCTCCTGCAGTGAAGAGGTGATTTGATGCGCGTGACAGTAGTAAATTTTAAGCGTGCCGGTAACGATCCCTTTTTCCCACAGCGGGATCACCAGCATGGAGTGGATTTCCGGCGTGCGATGCGCCTCATCATTGTTTTTAATGATGATTTTTCCGTAGTTTATGGCCTGGCGAGTGGTAGGGCTGATGGCATCGTCGTTATCGCGATAGTTATGTTCGCCCACACCGACGTAGGCCAGCACATGATCAATATTGGTGATCGCCACCGCATCAGCATGAATATCGCGCCGGATAATGTCGCACACCTGACGCAACGACTCTGCGTTGACATGACGAAATAGCGGCAGCGTTTTATTGGCAATATCCAGTGCAAGTTTTGCCTGGCGCGCTGCGCTGGCCTCTTTTTCACCTTCAACGCTCTGCACCAGCAAAACGATAAATCCAATACACACGCTGCCCAGAATCATCGGAATACCGATTTTCGAGACAATATCCAGTCCAAGCTCGGTCGAGGGGGCCCAGGCAACCACCAGGATCATGGTCAGCGTTTCGCACACCATGCCCGCCACGATACCGGCTTTCCAGTGCTGCTTTTTGGGAAACTTACGGTTAATCCAACCGGAAAGGACACCCGCGATAATGCTGGTGATAAAGCACGGAATAGCCGTCACGCCGCCGATATCGATGAGATAGCGGTGCGTCCCCGCAATAATGCCGGTAATAATCCCCACCCATGGGCCGAATAAAATACCACCGGACATTACGGCAATAATGCGCACGTTGACCAGCGATCCTTCTACGGGTACGCCGGACCAGGTGCTGAAAAGCGCAAACATCGAGAAGATGGCGGTGACGGCCAGCAACTCTTTTGGCGAGTGTGCAGATTTATGCAAAAGCTCGCGAAAAAGCCGGATGCGGATCAGGAAAAACAGACAAATCAGCATTAATGCAGCGCGATCAAATACCGCCAGCAGCATATTGAATATTTCGTGCACGGGACAACCTGGGAAAACGGGAAAAATCTATGATAGAAAACCTGACGCAGAATGACCAGACATCACTCTTTTTTAGCAAATGAGGAAAAACCTTAATTTACAAAGGGGATTATAGGGTTCTGATTGACTGGAGTGATTCTGGCTTTGAATGAAAACCTGTTTGTAAGTTCATTGATATCATGATGTTAAAAAAATGGCATCTCTGATCTCTTTTGGCATCAATACTTCCGGTTTTCACTCATTCAATGTTCCCATTTTATCTCTCATTTTATTTTTTCATTCTCCTCTCGACAGCGGGTTTTCAATCAGGCTATTTTCTAAGCATGCCACAAACGTGGCAGCGTCGCTCGGACGGTCCGGGCGCAAACGTGACTCTGAGGAATCTATGGCTGAATTCAGTCCTGAACGCCGTTTTACGCGTATCGATCGTCTCCCCCCTTATGTTTTTAATATCACTGCTGAACTGAAAATGGCTGCGCGTCGGCGCGGCGAAGACATTATCGATTTCAGCATGGGTAATCCCGATGGCCCAACGCCGCCGCATATCGTCGAAAAACTGTGTACCGTTGCTCAACGTCCGGACACTCACGGTTATTCGACGTCGCGCGGGATTCCGCGCCTGCGGCGTGCAATTTCTCGCTGGTATCAGGATCGCTATCAGATTGATATCGATCCCGAAAGCGAAGCTATCGTTACGATTGGATCGAAAGAAGGGCTTGCACACCTGATGCTGGCGACGCTGGATCACGGTGATACCGTACTGGTGCCGAATCCAAGCTATCCGATCCATATTTACGGTGCGGTGATAGCTGGGGCGCAAGTTCGCTCTGTGCCGTTGGTCGAGGGTGTAGATTTCTTCAACGAACTGGAACGTGCGATTCGGGAAAGTTACCCGAAGCCAAAGATGATGATTTTAGGCTTCCCGTCGAATCCGACGGCGCAATGCGTCGAGCTGGAGTTCTTTGAAAAAGTGGTGGCGCTGGCGAAGCGTTATGACGTGCTGGTGGTCCATGATTTGGCGTATGCCGATATCGTGTATGACGGCTGGAAAGCGCCTTCAATTATGCAAGTGCCCGGCGCGCGCGATGTCGCGGTTGAATTCTTTACGCTGTCGAAAAGCTACAACATGGCTGGGTGGCGTATCGGATTTATGGTCGGCAATAAAACGCTGGTCAACGCGCTGGCGCGAATCAAAAGCTATCACGATTACGGTACTTTCACGCCGCTACAGGTGGCTGCGATTGCTGCGCTGGAAGGCGATCAGCAATGTGTGCAAGACATCGCCGCACAGTACAAACGACGCCGCGATGTGCTGGTGAAAGGGCTGCATGAAGCGGGCTGGATGGTCGACATGCCGAAAGCCTCGATGTACGTATGGGCCAAAATTCCCGAGCACTATGCGGCCATGGGGTCACTCGAATTTGCTAAAAAGCTGCTGCAGGATGCAAAAGTTTGCGTTTCCCCGGGCATCGGCTTTGGTGATTATGGCGATACGCACGTGCGTTTTGCGCTCATCGAAAATAGCGATCGTATACGCCAGGCGGTGAGAGGAATTAAAGGGATGTTCCGGGCCGATGGTCTTTTGCCGTCAGACAAAAAGAATTTAGCAGAATCAGAATAGAGTCGAGCGCATAAAAAAACAGGAGCCAATGGCTCCTGTTTTTTTAACTGTTGTTCTTCGCTCAGATCATCAGGGCAAAGGTTCCGGCCCAGACAAATACAATCACCGAAATGCCCATAAAGAAATATTTCACGTTTGTCGCTCCGCGCATCTTTTGATACGCCTAAAAAAACAAAGTCCAACTGAGTATAGAGAGTTGAAATCGTACGAAATCGGAAATAAGAATTTTCCCGCTATGTCATCGACTCCAGCTCAGAATTCTGTGCCTTCCTGTTGCCAGACGGCGCTAATGTACCCCTAAAAATCAGGAGTGACAAGAGGCATTTTTTTAAATACTTTCCGTCACTTACGAGTGTCGTGGAACGGAGACAGATTAATTTCATCGTGCAATAAATAGACGTTGAGCGAAGAAAATAATTAACAATTCAGAGAGTGATGGCAGGTGATTGAAAAGGTTAGTTTCTCAGTGAAACTAACCTTTAAAGAGGTTACTTATAGAGAGAGGATACGCCAACTGGACGGGTTTTAAAGCGGCGATGGACCCATAAATATTGTTCGGGGGCGCGCATGATTTCTTTCTCGATCACTTTGTTGATGTAGGCGGCAGCTTCGGTCTCGTCCTGGGGATAATTTTTCAACTCAGGGGAGATAAAGAGACGATAACCTGAGTTATCCGCCTTCCTGATCATCGTGACCGTCAGCATCGGCGCACCCGACAGACGCGAAATCACAAATGTACCGTTAGTTGTAGCAACATTTTCTACCGCAAAAAATGGGGCAAAGCTGCTTCCTTTGCGGCCATAATCCTGGTCGGGAGCGAACCAGACGGCTTCGCCTTTTTTGAGTGCACTGACTAAACCACGCAAATTGTTACGGCTGATCATGGCTTTATTAGACCGGAGACGACCGCGCGTCTGCACCCATTCCATCAGCAAGTTATTGTGCGGACGATAGGTGGCCATCATCGGTTGGCACAACCCCATCACACGCCCCCCCAGCTCTAAAGACATAAAGTGAACGCCAATCACCATCACGCCGCGATTTTGCGCCTGCACCTCTTTCAGATTATCCAGGCCCTCAACATCAAACCATTTACGCACGCGCTCGTCTGGCCAGAACCAGGCGATACCTGTTTCCAGCAGCGCCATACCAATGGCTTTGAAGTTTTCCTTGATCAGTCGTTCTCGCTGAGCGGGCGTATCGTTTGGGAAACAGAGTTCGAGATTCCTGCGCGCAATGGATTCACGTCTTTTCAGGAAGTGGCGGGATGCACTCCCTAACCGCGAGCCCAGAACACGAATAGCGGGATAAGGTAATTGAACAAGTAGCCAAAGTAGGCCAAGACCAAACCACGTTAACCAGTAACGCGGATGTAGAAATGCACGCTGGAATTTGCATTGAGACAAAATAGTGAACCTATATAAAGCCTGAGAAGGTAGCGCAAACTTCGCGTTACAACCTGCTTGTGTAGACCGTATTTCAGGATAGTAGTTTCAGTCCTTACCGATGTTTAGGCAGTCAATAACCACTGCCGAAGTAAGGTAGGCTGCGTAATGTAGCATCGTTAGACACCGTGTTCCACGACTAGTTTATCCGAAAAAGCAAGCACATGGTGACGATAATACCAGGCTTAAAAGCGCAACGAGTACGACAGCATTATCGACTTATATTGCTTAAGAAGGAAAGGCTGAATGGGGTCTAAACACTCGGCTAATGAAGCCATAATCATATTAACCCTGAGTCAATGGATTTTGGATAACCCAACGGACTCATGAAATAACGGCATCAAATAGTTACTCTACTTTATTATCGCTCCCTCTGAGGCCGCGAATTTCCTGGTCTTATCTAATAAGGCCATTTTAAAAGATGATATTTGACAGCAAAAAAGATGCATATTGGCTTTGTGGCGGTAATGCGTCGAAAGGGTCAGATAACCTGCTGCGCGAGGCCTGCCGAATAAATTGATTCAACAGGCGCCACAAAATAAGCATGAAGCTGATTTTCATTTATGAAAGCGGGGGAGGTCTAAAATATCGTAGGTGAAAGTGTTCTTCAAATAACACCGGTCGGGCGTATCGCTATCTGCATACAGTAAAAAATACTGCTGCGTATCCTCAAAGATTACAAGGTCATCGCCATTCCTGAAATGGGTCACCACATAAGGCGTATCATTTTTTGTTCGAGCATGGTTAACACCTGAGGCAATTTGAAAGCGATCGTCCCATTTCATAGTGCTGAGCTGATATTTGAAGTGAGATATGGTCACACTGCTACGTAAAGAACAGGATAGTCGAATCGCGGTAGCGGCAAACGAAGGTGAGCTTATGAATGTTATAAGGCTTAGCAAGAGTAAAACTTTCAAAGAGGTCTCCATTTTGGATGGTCTTGCGAGGAACAGTCTGGACGTGCCGTCAGCATGATTGAATCAGCGGCTTTGTTGACGAGGTATACAGCGAGGCTGTGGTCTGCTGATATACAGCAGAGTTAATATTGTATCGATAACTCAATGTGATACAAGCTCGTTGTAAAGTTTGTTTTTAGTAAAATTTGAAAAGGATCAATATTTCCGGAAGGACACGTCTTCTTGTCTTGTCATGAGTGGAACGCGTACTTAACCGGAATCATCAGAGGGGAATGAGTGAGCTGGTAAATTAGCAACGCGCACCTGATGGATGCCGGTAAGGGTAGCAGGTTTTTTCTGCCATACAGGGGAGTTATACGCAGCGTTTTGTTTGGCAAGTAAACAGCGATTGAATACTTCGATAGTCTGTGAAAATTTTGGCATCAATGGCAATCATTTTTGCGGTGATAAGGTGTAATTGGCAGGTATCACGTTACATGACTCATTCAATACATAGATCAGTTAAAAATGAATTGTTGTTCTATTGATATAGGGAATGAATTATATACTGTTGACGATCAAAACAGTCATTTTAGCTCAAATGTTTATTTTTAGGATTTTTGCTTGATTGTTTTTATTTACCATTTGGTGATGTTGCCGACCCTTATTTGATAGGGCTAGCTGTAAAATTATGAGGAAATACTTATAAAAAGAACGTTTTCATTTTAATGAAGTCCTCGGTCTGTAAGATTATGTTACATCATTTTATTTCCCATCATATCGGAAATATTTTTACACTCATCTCAATAAGGCTTTGTCCGCGTTTTAATTTCGCACTAAGACTTTATATTGCGTCATGCTTGCAGGTAAAAGGAATGCGACTGATCTTGACCATTTGTACTATTAGTGTCCGATGGAGTTAATATCTTTCTGCTCTAATAACCTAAGCTTTTATTATTAATATGCCAGCGAGTATTGACCGTTTCTATCTATTCCATAGAACAGGGAAAGTTATGTCTAACTCCTATCAATCCGAGATCCCTAAGGCTCGCGTCAATATCCAGTTAAGTTTGCATACAGGCGGCGCACAGAAAAAAGTCGAATTACCCCTAAAACTTGTTTTGGTGGGTGATTACAGCAACGGAACAGAGCAGCGTCCCGTTTCGGAGCGCGAAAAGGTCAATGTAAATAAAAATAACTTTGACAGCGTGCTTGCTGAGTTTTCGCCAGCCATAAAGCTTTCAGTTGAAAACACGCTTGCACATGACGGCAGTGAAGAAGCCATAAATCTCACCTTCCGCGACATGAAAGACTTCACACCGGAACAGGTCGCTCGTCAGATCCCTCAACTGAAAGCCATGCTTGCCATGCGTAATCTTCTCCGAGACCTCAAAGCCAATCTGCTCGATAACCAGGCTTTCCGCAAAGAGCTGGAAAAAATTCTGGTAGACCCACAACTCAGCAGTGAGCTGCGCAGTGAGCTGCGTGCTCTGGCACCGAAAAAAGTCTGACGGTCGCGATGTTAAACGGTTTAACGAAGAGAAAATGCTGATGTCTGTAAAAAATAAATATACGACTGGTAGTGAAACCGTCGTGCTGGAACGCTCTGAATCAGGCGGTGTATATGTATCCCTGTTTGAAAAAATTAATCTCAATCCGGTTTCTGAACTGAGTGCGCTGGATATCTGGCAGGATGCACAGGTCATGTCTGATGCAACTGCAGATGAGCGGTTGACCGCCGGTATGCAAGTGTTTCTGGAATGTCTTAGTAAAGCCGGTTCAAAGGTCGAAAAATTAGATAAAAACCTGATTGACCATCATATTGCGGAGCTTGATTACCAAATCAGCCGTCAGCTGGATGCGGTAAAACCATGTCAGTAAAATCACAGTTTCTCGAAAAATTGCAGACCAGACAGTCTGCTCCGGCTTCATCTGTCAGCAAGACTCAAGCCGATATTGCTGAGTTTCGCCTCCGAATGGCACAGCTTCAGGAGCAGATGGACGCGTGGCTGGTGAGTACCGGACTGAATGTGGAGACGCTCAATACACCCGTTACGGACCTGCTGGTTGAGGGAGGAAGATTTGATATTGTCGCCCTCGTTCTGCGTATCGACGACCGATCTGTAAAATTTGTGTCGGCATTCCTGTATGCTCAGAGTGTAACCGGGTGCGTGGAGGCGACCTTCCATAATGGAGGACTCGTGACGCCTCTGGGGCGATTATTTATGCGGTCATGCACGTTGAACAACTGGACCTTTAGTCCGCCAGGTACTTTATCCCGCCCTGGGCAGCGTTTTGATGAAAGCACTTTCTTTAACCTGATTTTAGCGCTTCTGCCATAGCGGGAGCTGAAAATGAATCATTATTTTTTGCTTTGAATCATTGCAAGTTTTCCTGACGAAACGGTTAATAGCTTTCGGATTACTTAGCCCCAAAGTAACGAGATAAATAACGGATACGGAAATGAGAAAATTAATCTTTCTTCTGGTCTCAGGGATACTGTTTACGGCACAAGCCGATGCTGCGCGTGGAAGGCAGCCCTGCTCAGGTTCAAAAGGCGGTATAGCGCACTGCACATCGGATGGCCGCTTTGTCTGTAATGACGGGAGTCTGAGTCAGTCGAAACGATTTTGTTCCGGGTATGATTCCTCAGCAACCAGCAATCCGGTAAAACAGTCTACTTCCACTCGCAAAGCTAAGACGAAAAAAGTGACAACTGCGACAAAGCAAAATCAGCAACGAGTGACAGAGAACGACGAACCAGTCAGTACCCAACCCCGACAGCCCACATGCGCTCCCCTCTACATGGCCAGTAAGCCCGGATACACTCATTTACCGATTTGCTCAGGGAATCAGTATTAATTTGATATGGAGAAGATTCTCTTCCCGTTATTCAGATTAAATTGTCAGGATAAAAATAAGCAAGGAAAGAGATGAAATATGGCACGAAGAAAAAAAGATGACAATGCTGCGGGTATTATTCTGGTTATTATTGGTGTCATTGCCTGGGGTATTTATGTCGCAGTAAGCGCATTAATCAATATTAATGAGCGATTTGTTGAATCGGTGTCGAATCCGGCCGGAATCATCGGTTTGTTCTTTGGTTTACTGATAGCCGTTGCGCTGATAATACGGGTTTTCATTTACCGGGGCTTCCGGAAGAAAACAGCGGAGCTTGAACAGGCCGTGTTGGACCTGGCCCAGAAAGAGAAAGCCTTTGACGAAACCGTCAGTACTGAAGTGGCTCGCGGCCTTTATCAGGAAAAGAAAAAGCTTTCCGGTCAGTGGGATGACTTTCACAATGCCAGAAATAAAGCCTCCCGGGCACTGCAGCGTATTGTGGACTCCGCGTATAAATTTAAAGTCAAAACCCTGCTTTCCGGCACCACGGTAAATAACTGGCAAAGCAAGTACGACCAGCTAAGGAAGGAAAAAGAGGCTTACACTGCCATCAGCGAGAAAATCACCTTTCTGGAACTGGAGGATAACGCCGACTGGGAAGGCGTAAAACAGCAGTTTCTGGATAAGGTTGCCCTGCTGGAAAAAGCGCAGGAAGAAAAAGAATATCAGGCAGAGCTTAAGCGTCAGATGCGGGAAGAAAAACAGCGTCAGGATGAGCTGGAGCAGCAGCAGCGCGAAGCGGAAGAGGAGGAACAACGCCTTGCTGAGCAGCAGCGTTTACTGGAAGAAGCTCTGCTCGCCGCTGAAGGTGCTCACAGGGAAGAGCTGGAAAGACAGCGTCTGGCGCTGGAGCAGAAAATCCAGGACGTGCATCAGCAGTATGAACGCGCCAAATCCATGGCCCAGCTTACAAAACAGGGGCATGTGTATGTGATTTCGAATATCGGCTCCTTCGGCGAAAATGTCTTCAAAATCGGCATGACCCGACGACTGGAGCCTATGGAGCGCGTGAAAGAACTGAGCGGGGCAGCCGTGCCGTTTGATTTTGACGTCCACGCCATGATTTCCTGTGATGATGCCCCCGCACTTGAAAAGACACTTCACGACCATCTGGAAAGCTACCGTATCAACAGGGTTAACCTGCGTAAGGAATTTTTCCGGGTCGAGCTCAGCAGAATTATCGATGAGGTGGAGCGTCACCACGGGCAGGTTGAATATATTGCTGACCCGGTGGCATTACAGTATCTGCAGAGTCTCGAATATGCAGAAAGCGAAGCTGCATAAGTAATAACTTCCAATAGCTCCTTATACGTCAAATGGACAACTGGTCATGAATGACATTACCCAACGTAAAATCAAAACCGGCGGTGACCCGCGTACGCTACCGGATTATGCCGCCCTGCGTGATGAACTGAGTAAGCTGACACATCCGGCTCGTCCGGATGTGAGCTGGCAGTATGTCGAAAAACTTTGTCTCTCACTGTTTGAGCAGAACGGTGTGGAATTACAAACAGCAGCCTGGTATACGCTTGCGCGTACGCAGCTGGCCGGTTTATTCGGGCTCAATGAAGGGCTGACGATACTTGAGGCGCTGATAAGCCATCAGTGGGGGGCACTGTGGCCTCAGCCAGTCCATGCCCGGATGGAAATCCTCAGCAGTCTGAGTCAGCGCCTGCAGCAACGAGTGCGCTCGCTCCCGCTGAATTACAGCGACCTCAGCCAGTTGTACCGGGCGGAGCAACTGCTTACGGGTCTGGGAGAAGTACTGCAGCGTCTGGAGCTTAAACATCTGAGCCAGCTCGATACGTTGCGAACCCTGATGCACAACAGTGCTGTCCGGCTGGAAAACAGCGATGACATAACGACCATTCAATCTGGTAGCGGGTTGCCTGCGAAGGTGATGAAAGGCGTGACAGCATCAACGGAGGCTCATACTGATAGTCCGCTCGAAGAGAATACCGCGTCAGATAGCACCGTGAAGTGGGTATACTTTGCGCAGCCAGAACCCCAGGTGAACGTGGAGGGACTGGCGGCAATGCCCACGCCGGTAAAAAAGTGGAAATCATTCGTGGCCGGGATGTGTACGATGTTGGTGATCAGCATCGTAACGGTATGGGCCTGGCAGTATTTGTATCGGCCTGACCCTTTACAGATTCAGCTTGCTGCATCACTGGCCCCGTTACCCGCGACACTCTCGCCCACACAATTGGATGTTCTGCGTCAGCAATCTCCGTTATGCTCTGGTGGCTCAGTCTGACGACGCTCAGCGCTCACTGATACAGTTGAAAACGACTGAGGATTGAAAAAAGATAAAACAGAGGAGGTGTAGGTTTTAAATTTCGTTGCAGAGAATAAGCCCTGGAACACTGATTAAA
>NZ_JAZQNX010000003.1:0-26120 GCF_045627565.1 Lelliottia sp.
CTCACCGTTGCGAGGTGGCGTATATTACGCTTTCCTCTTTCAGAGTCAATCCTTTATTTCAGGTTTTTTCTCTTCAACCGAACCGGCTGTTTGTGTGAAGTGATTCACATCCGCCGTGTCGATGGAGGCGCATTATAGGGATCCCAGCTTTTAGCACAAGGCTTTTTTGGATTTTTTTTTCTGACTGCTGTTTTTCCACTCTTTTCGCTGAAATCCCACCCGATCTGCTTAAATATTGATGCATTTATCCCTTGCCCGAGCCGGATAATGCGATCAAAGTCTTCTATATAGTGTTAATCAGTCGAGGTAGATATGTCCGCCGTATTGCGTCCCTTCAAAGATCTGTTCCCTCAGAAAGGCGATCGCGTGATGATCGATAGCAGTAGCGTCGTCGTTGGCGATGTCAGGATGGCCGATGATGTGAGCATCTGGCCGTTAGTTGCCATCAGGGGCGATGTGAACCATGTCATTATTGGCTCACGCACCAATATTCAAGATGGTAGCGTTCTGCATGTCACTCATAAATCCGCCCATAACCCCGAGGGATGTCCTCTGATTATTGGCGAAGATGTCACTATTGGTCATAAAGTGATGCTGCACGGCTGCACCATCGGCAATCGCGTGTTGGTCGGTATGGGATCGATTCTATTAGATGGGGTAATAGTAGAAGACGATATTATGATCGGGGCCGGGAGCCTGGTACCACAAAACAAACGCCTGGAAAGCGGCTATCTCTATTTAGGCAGCCCAGTAAAACAAATACGCCCCTTAAATGAAGCGGAGATCGCAGGGCTACAATACTCAGCGAATAATTACGTGAAATGGAAGGACGAATACCTGGATCAGGAAATCCAAATCCAGCCTTGATCGTCTTCCTGCTGATCCCGAATCAAATCGCTGGCTTCTTCTTCCAGATCCCAGCGATTATCTTTGAACACCTCAAGCGGTACAGCACCACCAAAACGGCGGAGTAATACTTCGCTTTTGATCGCGCACATCAACTGCACACCATTTACCAAAGCTGGAAAGCAGACGGCCTGTTTATCTTCATCCCAGACCTCTCTATCGGGGAAGTGAATTGCCTGATTCACGCCAGCAATTCCTGTTTTAGTTTTTCAATAACAGGTTCGACCGCGGGTAAAACACCATGCCAAAGTAGCACCGCATGCGCGGCTTGACCCACCAGCATTCCCAGTCCGTCCGACATATGTTTTGCACCCTGATCTTCACACCAGCTCAGGAACGGTGTACTTCCTTTTTGATAGAACATGTCATAGAAGTAAACATGAGCTTTCACCAGAGAGGCTGGAATGGCTGGTACATCACCGGCAATACCGCTGGATGTGGCATTAATAATGAGGTCAAACTCATGTCCTTCCAAATCTTCCATCGCCACGGCACTGATACTCCCTGTGTGAGCAAAGAGTGTTGCAAGGTCTTTCGCCCGGGAATATGTCCGATTGGTAATTGTCACAGCGCAATCCAACGATAGAAGCGGAAGCAAAACTCCTCGGGATGCCCCACCCGCTCCAATCAACAAAACCCGAGACCCTGGTTTAATGAAAGAGAGTCTTTCCAGATCGCTCAATAAACCAATGCCGTCGGTGTTATCGCCAAGCAAACGCCCATCGTCCAACCGTTTAAGTGTATTCACCGCACCCGCGAGCGATGCACGTTCGGTCAACTCATCCGCTCGCTCAAAAGCCTCTTCTTTAAAAGGCACGGTAACATTTGCCCCCCTCGCCCCTTCGCAGAAGAAAGCATTGAGCGTAGCGAGGAAATCATCAACGGGTGCCAGGACACGATCATACGAATAGTCAATGTGCAGTTGCTGAGCAAATTGCTGATGAATAAAAGGCGATTTACTGTGCGCAATTGGGTTACCAAATACAGCGTACTTCTCCATCATGTTACCCCTGGCGAAAACGCTCGCCGGTCAAAGCATCCCGGATTTCAGACGGATTCAGGCGGCCACCGGTTTCACCGACGACCACTGGAAAACCGTCACCAAACTGGGCCAGCACTTCTTGCGACGTGCGACAAGGCGGCAACCCCGTGAGGTTGGCACTAGTTGAAACGAGCGGCTTCCCAAAAGTCTCGCACAGTTCAACAACCAACGGATGGTCTGTTACGCGAACAGCAAGTGAGTCAAAGCGCCCTGTCAACCAGCTCGGCGTAGAAGGCAGCGCCGGGAAAACAAAGGTTACCGGACCAGGCCATGCAGAAAAAATGGTATTGCGCTGCTGCTCGGTCAACATCGAGTCATCGATATAAGGTTTGAGCTGCTCGAAGTTTGCAGCAATCAAAATTAACCCTTTTTCGACCGGACGCTGTTTGAGTTCTAGTAAACGAGTCACTGCCGTTTCGCTATCAGGATCGCATCCAACCCCAAACACAGCTTCAGTAGGATAAGCGATGACTTCTTCATTTTTTAGTACGTCCACCGCCTGTGCGATAGAGCCTAATGGATAATTATTATTCACAGGTTTAATCCGCCGAATCCGGCTTTCCACATTGTTTACTGGCGCAAAAGCGTTTGATGCCTTGTGCAGTTTTCTTCTCTATCAGGAGCGGATAATCGCAATGAGAGCATGTACCCGCAACTGGTTTAAAATTAATGACGAATTGACATTCAGGATAGCGGTCGCAGGAATGAAAAGTTTTACCGAAACGGGAGCGACGCTGGACTAACTGCCCCTGTTGGCACTGTGGACAGGCTATCGCTGTTTCATCTGGCTTATCGATCTGTTCTGTATGTTCACATTCAGGGTAATGGCTACATCCGATAAACATGCCAAAACGTCCCTGGCGCAACGCGAGATTCGCGCCACAGATTGGGCACATTTGCCCTTCCAGAATTTTCACGATATGCCCGTCCGCCTGATTTTTCAGGGGACGGACATAGTCACATTCCGGATAGTGTGAACAACCGAGAAACGGACCGTGCTTCCCGGACCGAATGACAAGTTCAGCCCCACATTGTGGGCAGGGCTCTTGATTACGCACCGTAAACAGTGCTGATTTGGCCATAACAACTCTTGGAGCAATGTAATGAATTAATGAAGCATACCTTCATTCACTTCAAAGAGTAATTCTTCCATTTGCTGATAGGCGTTTTCACAACCAGGGATGTTGAACAGAACCATCAGGATGACCCATTTAAGGTCTTCCAGTTCGAATTCTGCAGTATCCAGCGCCATGACGCGCTCTATCACCATTTCTCGCGTTTCGAGGTTTAGCACCTGAATTTGCTCCAGGAATAAAACGAATCCCCGGCAGCTGGCATCCAGCCTTTCACACTCTTCAGCCGTGTAGATACGCACGGACAAAGGATCGGAAGCAAGCTGCATTGGTTCGACAAGCCCTTCCTGATAATCAGCCAGTTTCTCTAGCCACAACAATGCGTTATAAATATCTTCCCGCTCAAATCCTGCATCGGTAAGATCCCGCGTCAGTCGGTCCTGGTCCACGCGCATTTCTGCTTCGTTATGGATGTAAGTTTCAAACAAATACATCAGTACGTCGAACATGGCATGCCCTCCTTAATCGGACATAGCCGCCGGGTACAGCTGCGATCCATCCTGCTAACTCCAGTTCCAGTAGCTGTGCTACCGTTACTGGCACAGATTGGCCGGCACGTTCAGCGACAACGTCAACAGGTGTTACCTCATCTCCTACGTTAGCCAGGAGCTCAGGAAATGGCAATGCTACCTCCTCCTGATCTGATGAATAAAGTGCCATTTCTGGTGCATTGGGTATCCAATTCAATCCATATCGTAAATTTTCGAGAATTTCCTCGGCACTTGTTACAGGCGTTGCCCCCTGCTTAATCAGCCAATGAGGGCCTTCACATCCTGGGTTGCCTATCGGCCCTGGCAACGCAAAAACTTCTCGCCCTTGCTCAAGAGCACATTTGGCAGTCACTAGCGATCCACTTCGCAACGCCGCCTCGACGACGAATACGCCGTGGCTCAAACCGCTGATAATGCGGTTACGCCGAGGGAAATTGCCGGGCCAGGGTGGCGTCGCGAGGGGAAACTCAGAAATAACCGCCCCTCCGGTTTCGATAATTTTGTCCGCAAGGGAAGCATGTCGTTTAGGATAAATACCGGACAGGCCGTTACCCAGCACCGCGATAGTCTTACCCTGTCCAGAAAGCGCAGCCCGATGAGCAACTCCATCAATGCCACACGCCAACCCACTGGTAATTGTGAACCCATTGCGCGCCAGATATTCGCAGAATATGTTCCCCCACCTTTCCCCGTACCAGGAAGGGGAGCGGCTGCCGACAACGGCGAGTTGAAAGCTACTTAACACGTCGATACTGCCATTCACAAACAACGCGCCGGGATAGTCGGATAGGCATCGCAAACGTGGCGGATAAAGAGCGCTGTCAGCTGGAATCAGATAATGCTCCGCTCGTTCTAGCCAGTTAAAAGAACGTTCGAGTTCGGCTTCTTTTACACATAAAAAGTTGCGGGCCTGCTTCATCGTTAGGCCAACATTTCTCAACGTTGTTTCGTCAATACTTTCGCGCGTCGCCAGATTTTGTGCAGCACCCAGCATCGTGTCACCACATAAATCCCCGACGTTCATCAGACGTAACCATATCTCTGTGGAAGTCATCCTTTTCCCTGCCATAAGCAGCCTCAGCAATCTTTGCGATTGGTTAGGGATGCTGTCAATCAGCAGGGGATTTGTCTAGAATAGAGGTAATAATCTTTTCAACTCCTGAACACGACTCTGGAAATTTATGGCAGTTTTGCAAGTGTTACATATCCCGGACGAGCGCCTTCGCATCGTTGCTGAACCGGTAAAAGAAGTGAATGCAGAAATTCAGCGTATCGTTGATGATATGTTTGATACGATGTACGCAGAAGAAGGCATTGGTCTCGCGGCAACGCAGGTTGATATTCATAAACGCATCATCGTTATCGACGTATCTGAAAACCGCGAAGAGCGCCTGGTATTGATCAATCCAGAGCTGCTTGAGCAGAGCGGTGAAACCGGAATTGAGGAAGGCTGCCTGTCTATTCCAGAACAGCGCGCGCTGGTTCCTCGTGCCGAGAAGGTCAAAATCCGTGCGCTGGATCGCGATGGTAAGTCATTTGAACTGGAAGCGGACGATTTGCTCGCGATCTGTATTCAGCATGAGATGGACCACTTAGTCGGTAAGCTGTTTATCGATTATCTCTCTCCCCTGAAACAGCAGCGTATTCGTCAGAAGGTCGAGAAACTGGATCGTATGCGCACACGCGCATAACGTGCCCCTTCGGATACAAGGAATAACGTGTCTAAAAAGCTACGCATAATTTTCGCGGGAACACCTGACTTCGCAGCGCATCACCTTGATGCGCTGTTATCTTCCGGCCACCAGATTGTTGGTGTGTTTACCCAGCCGGACCGCCCTGCTGGTCGTGGCAAAAAACTGATGCCTGGCCCGGTTAAAATCCTCGCTGAAAAACATAACTTACCGGTATTTCAACCAGTATCCTTGCGCCCTCAAGAAAATCAGCAGCTTGTCTCTGATCTTAATGCTGATGTCATGGTTGTGGTGGCATACGGATTAATTTTGCCAAAAGCCGTACTTGATATGCCACGTCTCGGCTGCATTAATGTGCACGGTTCCCTGCTTCCTCGCTGGCGCGGCGCGGCGCCTATCCAGCGTTCATTGTGGGCGGGTGATAGCGAAACGGGTGTCACCATTATGCGGATGGATGTCGGGCTGGATACGGGAGACATGCTTTACAAACTGGCGTGCCCGATTACGGCAGAAGATACCAGCGCAACGTTGTATGACAAACTTGCGAACCTCGGCCCGCAAGGCCTCATCGAAACGTTGCAGCAACTCGCCCACGGTAAAGCGCAGCCTGAAGTTCAGGACGAAGCCTTTGTGACCTACGCAGATAAGCTCAGTAAAGAAGAAGCGCAAATCGACTGGTCACTTTCTGCAGCACAGCTGGAACGTTGTATCCGCGCATTTAATCCCTGGCCAATGAGCTGGATGACCATTGACGAGCAGCCAGTGAAAATCTGGAAAGCTTCCGTAATCAATCGAGAAGCTAAAGCGGAACCAGGCACCATTATTGAAGCAACACGAGAAGGTATTCAGGTTGCAACCGCAGACGGCATTCTCAATCTGGAATCGCTACAACCTGCTGGTAAAAAAGCCATGAGCGCGCAAGATCTGCTGAATTCACGTCGCGAGTGGTTTACACCAGGCACGCGTCTTGCCTGATTATCTTTAATCTAAGGCCCGGTTTTCCGGGCATTTTTATTTTTGCGGTTATGAAAAAACAAAATCTTCGCAGCATGGCAGCAAGTGCCATCGAGAAAGTGGTCGAACAGGGTCAATCTCTGAGTAATATCCTGCCACCGCTTCAACAAAAAGTGTCCGATAAAGATAAAGCCCTGCTCCAGGAGCTGTGCTTTGGTGTGCTACGCACGCTCCCACAACAGGAATGGCTCATCAGCAAGCTGATGTCCAGGCCAATGACAGGCAAGCAGCGGACCATCCATTATTTAATTATGGTGGGTTTCTACCAGTTGCTTCATACCCGAATTCCACCTCATGCTGCATTGGCCGAGACAGTTGAAGGGGCTGTTGTGATCAAGCGCCCGCAATTGAAGGGCTTAATTAACGGCGTGTTACGTCAATTCCAGCGTCAACAGGAAGATCTGCTGGCGGAGTTTGCAGATTCTGATAAGCGTTTTCTACATCCTGAGTGGCTACTGAAGCGCCTGCAGAAAGCTTACCCATCCAAGTGGGAGGCGATAGTTGAGGCGAATAATCAACGTCCTCCTATGTGGTTGCGCGTAAATCGTAATCATCATACTCGCGATGAATGGCTGGCTTTGCTGGAAACAGCCGAGATGAACGGCTTTACGCATGATGCCTATCCCGATGCAATACGCCTTGCCTCCCCTGCTCCGGTGCAAGCTCTGCCGGGATTCGAGCAAGGATGGGTGACAGTCCAGGACGCTTCAGCACAAGGCTGCATGACCTATCTTGAGCCGCAAAACGGCGATCGTATTCTTGATCTCTGTGCAGCACCTGGCGGTAAAACAACACATATTCTTGAAGTCGCTCCTAAAGCCAGCGTCATGGCTGTCGATATTGATGAGCAGCGACTTTCTCGCGTATACGACAACTTAAAACGCCTGGGCATGAAAGCAGAAGTCAAACAGGGTGACGGACGGACGCCTGCACAGTGGTGCGGGGATGAACAGTTTGATCGTATTTTGGTCGATGCTCCCTGCTCTGCGACTGGCGTTATTCGCCGACACCCAGACATCAAATGGCTACGCCGGGATCGTGATATTAACGAACTGTCGCAACTTCAAAGCGAAATCCTTGACGCCGTTTGGCCGCATCTTAAGCCTGGCGGTACATTGGTTTACGCAACCTGCTCAGTCCTTCCAGAAGAAAATAGCCAACAGATTGCTGCATTCCTGAAACGTACATCTAATGCCACTCTGCGGACTACCGGTACTCCCGATAAACCAGGCGTACAAAACCTTCCTGGAGCAGAAGACGGTGATGGCTTCTTTTACGCTAAGCTAATCAAAGAGTGATATTTAAAACAGGTCGCAATCTATGAAGATTATCATTCTGGGTGCTGGGCAGGTCGGCGGAACGCTGGCGGAAAACCTTGTGGGTGAGAATAACGACATCACCATCGTCGACGTCAATGGAGACCGCCTTCGTGAGCTGCAGGATAAATTCGATCTGCGTGTAGTTCAGGGTCATGGCTCCCATCCTCGGGTACTGCGCGAGGCAGGAGCGGATGACGCTGACATGCTGGTTGCAGTCACCAGTTCTGATGAAACGAACATGATTGCCTGCCAGGTCGCTTTTTCGTTGTTTAATACCCCAAATCGTATTGCCCGTATACGATCCCCAGATTACGTCCGTGATGCAGATAAACTGTTCAACTCAGAAGCGGTTCCGATCGATCATCTCATCGCTCCGGAACAGCTGGTTATCGACAGTATTTATCGACTGATAGAATATCCGGGTGCGCTGCAGGTTGTTAACTTCGCTGAGGGCAAAGTTAGCCTGGCGGTCGTTAAAGCCTATTATGGCGGGCCTCTGATTGGTAACGCATTGTCTACTATGCGCGAACACATGCCGCATATTGATACTCGTGTGGTAGCAATATTTCGTCATGACAGACCGATTCGCCCGCAGGGTTCAACCATCGTTGAGGCGGGTGATGAAGTGTTCTTTATTGCAGCATCTCAGCATATTCGCGCCGTAATGAGTGAACTCCAACGACTGGAAAAACCTTACAAGCGTATCATGCTGGTTGGAGGCGGTAATATTGGTGCAGGTCTTGCCCACCGGCTCGAGAAAGATTACAGCGTAAAATTGATCGAGCGCGATCAACAACGTGCCGCTGAATTAGCAGAGAAACTGCAAAACACGATCGTTTTTTATGGCGATGCCTCGGATCAAGAGTTGCTGGCCGAAGAACATATCGATCAAGTTGATCTGTTTATTGCCGTCACCAACGATGATGAAGCAAACATTATGTCAGCGATGCTGGCTAAACGTATGGGCGCTAAAAAGGTGATGGTGCTCATTCAACGGCGTGCCTACGTGGATCTTGTGCAGGGCAGTGTTATTGATATCGCCATCTCTCCGCAGCAGGCAACCATTTCCGCTTTGTTAAGCCATGTGCGTAAAGCTGATATCGTGGGTGTTTCCTCTCTTCGCCGTGGTGTAGCAGAAGCGATAGAAGCTGTCGCACATGGGGATGAAACGACGTCTCGCGTTGTCGGTCGTGCTATCGATGAAATCAAGTTGCCGCCAGGCACAATTATCGGTGCCGTCGTTCGGGGTAATGACGTCATGATCGCTAATGATAATCTTCGTATCGAACAGGGCGATCATGTCATTATGTTCCTGACAGACAAAAAATTTATTAGCGACGTAGAACGTTTATTCCAGCCCAGTCCTTTCTTCCTGTAGCGATAAGAGGTGCTTTTCGAGAGCACCTTTTACATTAACCTTTGATTTTATAATGATTAACTTTAGTAGCGATTATTTATCCCCAATGGAAATTGGCTAATCATTTGTTAGACTTAACTTTATCTGTTGGCTTAAGGAGAAAGAAAATGAGTATTATTAAAGAGTTTCGCGAATTTGCTATGCGTGGGAATGTAGTGGATCTCGCTGTGGGTGTGATTATTGGTGCAGCATTCGGCAAGATTGTTTCATCGTTGGTTGCCGACATCATTATGCCGCCGTTGGGTCTTCTAATTGGTGGGATTGATTTCAAACAGTTCGCTGTCACTCTGAAGGATGCGCAAGGCGATATTCCTGCAGTGGTGATGCACTACGGCGTGTTTATCCAAAACGTGTTCGATTTTGTCATTGTTGCGTTTGCAATCTTCATGGCGATTAAACTGATTAACAGATTGAATCGCAAAAAAGAAGAACCGGCAGCAGTGCCTCCGGCCCCTTCCAAGGAAGAGGTCTTGTTGACTCAAATTCGCGATCTGTTAAAAGAACAGAATAACCGTATTTAATCGGGCGCGTAAAGTCAGAAGGCCAGCGGTAAAAAAGCGATTCACTTTCTTACCGCTGGCCTCCCAGTTACCCTTCTTAGCATGTTTCCCTTTTCGTAAGAAACTCCCTTTCCCCTTTTTGTTCTTTTCAACGCGTTGTCTAAATAAAGGATCGTGAAGTAATGCCTCTATGGCGTTATCTTTGATTTGCCTTTTCTTGTGCTGATAATGGCTCATTACATCTCCAGATTGTGTATAAAATCGGCGTGAGTGTAGATCCTCAGTTTTAAGAAATCAACAACCACGGTGTATTCCGCTCGCGCCTTGCTCCAGCGTTTCGAGAATAGAGCAATAGACGCTGCTGTGCGAACTGCCACAACACGCATCATTAAGGCGCTGCAACGAACGCTGCATTACCTGTAACTCCTCGATTCGTAACTCTACTTCATTCAACCTGGCCTGCACGATGCTTTTCGACTCCTGACAAGTGTGGTGTGCAGGATCGATGCGGATCGAAAGTAACTCACGGATCGAATCCAGTGTAAAACCAAGCTGTCTTCCATAACGGATAAACTTGAGCCGTTGCAGATCAGTTTCGGTATAAAGCCGGAACCCGCCTTCCGTACGAACTTTATGTTCCATCATCTGCTGCTTTTCGTAATATCGAATGGTGTCTGGCGTAACGTCAGCCAACTTTGCGAGTTCACCGATGCGGTACATAGTTTACCCTCATTAATTTTTCAACGGCCTAGATTGTCATCATACAAGAAAGCACAGTTATGTGGGCCAATTGCTGGCTATCTAAATCAGTGTCGTGAAAACTCAGCGCAGCATGATGCCTCACTACACCAGTTAAAACTGTTGTCAGATAACTACCAAGATTACAGAGGCTGCGAGTCAGTTTCTGCGCTTGAATTGGCCAGAATAAACGAGCCGTACTACATAAAAGGAATTAAGAACGAAGGAAGATTTATACGGGTAATAGGTAGGGAACCATTAAGATATAAAAAAACCCGCCGAAGCGGGTTTTTCTACGTTACTACAGATTACTCTGCAGTAGCTTCTGCTTTAGATTCAGAACGATCAACCAGCTCGATGTAAGCCATCGGAGCGTTGTCGCCTGCACGGAAGCCACACTTCAGAATACGAGTGTAACCACCGGCACGGCTCGCGAAACGCGGGCCCAATTCGTTAAACAGTTTTGCCACGATCTCGTTATCACGAGTGCGGGCGAATGCCAGACGACGATTTGCAACGCTGTCAGTCTTGGCAAGAGTAATCAGTGGCTCAACTACACGACGCAGCTCTTTCGCTTTAGGCAGGGTCGTCTTGATGATCTCATGACGAACCAGTGAACCTGCCATGTTGCGGAACATAGCCTGGCGATGGCTGCTGTTACGGTTCAGTTGACGACCACTCTTACGATGGCGCATGACCTTATCCTTCTCAGTAAAACCTTAACCTGTGATCCGGTTACTCGTCAGCAATGCTTGCTGGTGGCCAGTTTTCCAGGCGCATGCCCAGAGACAGACCACGGGAAGCCAGCACGTCTTTAATCTCAGTAAGAGATTTTTTACCCAGGTTCGGCGTTTTCAGCAACTCAACCTCGGTACGCTGTACCAGATCACCGATATAGTGGATAGCTTCTGCCTTAAGGCAGTTAGCAGAGCGGACAGTCAATTCCAGATCGTCAACAGGGCGCAGCAAGATCGGATCGAACTCTGGTTTCTCTTCTTTAACTTCTGGCTGACGAACATCACGTAGGTCAACAAAAGCTTCAAGTTGTTCTGCCAGAATGGTTGCCGCACGACGAATCGCCTCTTCAGGATCGATTGTGCCGTTGGTTTCCATTTCGATGACCAGCTTGTCCAGGTCGGTACGCTGTTCGACACGAGCTGCTTCAACATTGTAGGCGATACGCTCTACAGGGCTGTAACATGCATCGACGAGCAGACGGCCGATTGGGCGCTCATCTTCTTCCGAATGAATTCGGGCAGAAGCCGGCACATAACCACGACCGCGCTGAACTTTGATACGCATGCTAATCGCTGCGTTCTCATCGGTCAGGTGGCAGATCACGTGCTGCGGCTTGACGATTTCAACATCACCGTCATGGGTGATATCGGCTGCAGTCACAGGGCCAATGCCAGATTTATTCAGAGTAAGGATAACTTCATCTTTCCCCTGAACTCTCACCGCCAGCCCTTTCAGGTTGAGCAGGATTTCAAGGATATCTTCCTGAACGCCTTCTTTGGTGCTGTACTCATGGAGTACACCATCAATCTCAACTTCGGTTACCGCACAACCCGGCATCGACGAGAGCAGAATACGGCGCAGTGCGTTACCCAGAGTATGGCCAAAGCCACGCTCTAAAGGCTCAAGGGTCACCTTGGCGTGCGTCGAACTCACTTGCTCGATATCTACCAGGCGCGGTTTTAGAAACTCTGTCACAGAACCCTGCATTGTGTCCTCTCTTTGGTACTAAGCTTTACTTGGAGTAAAGCTCAACGATCAGGTGTTCGTTAATGTCCGCAGACAGATCAGAACGTTCCGGCTGACGCTTGAACGTACCTTCCATCTTGCTAGCATCAACTTCCAGCCAGGTTGGCTTTTCACGCTGCTCAGCCAGCTCGAGAGCTGCTTTCACGCGAGATTGCTTTTTCGCTTTCTCACGAATGCAAACAACGTCATTCGCTTTAACCTGATAAGAAGCGATGTTAACAACACGACCGTTTACCATGATTGCTTTATGGCTAACCAGCTGACGAGATTCAGCACGAGTAGCACCGAAGCCCATACGGTAAACAACGTTGTCCAGACGACCTTCCAGCAGAGCCAACAGGTTTTCACCGGTATTGCCTTTAAGACGCGCTGCTTCTTTATAGTAGTTACGGAACTGACGCTCCAGCACACCGTAGGTACGGCGAACTTTCTGCTTTTCACGCAACTGCACACCATAGTCAGACAGACGCGGTTTACGCGCACCGTGCTGGCCAGGAGCTTGTTCAATTTTACACTTGGTATCGATCGCGCGAACGCCAGACTTAAGGAATAAGTCGGTGCCCTCACGACGGCTCAGCTTGAGCTTAGGACCCAAATATCTTGCCATTTTCTATCTCCAACAATCCTAGAAAACGTAAGCGTTATACGCGACGTTTTTTCGGCGGACGACAACCGTTATGAGGGATCGGAGTCACATCAGTAATATTAGTGATGCGGAAACCAGCGGCGTTCAGAGCACGAACAGTTGATTCGCGACCCGGACCCGGACCTTTGACCATAACTTCCAGATTCTTGATACCGTATTCTTTTACGGCTTCTGCACAACGCTCTGCTGCAACCTGGGCTGCGAACGGAGTCGATTTGCGAGAACCACGGAAACCGGAACCACCGGCTGTTGCCCAACCCAATGCGTTACCCTGACGATCAGTAATAGTAACGATGGTGTTGTTAAAAGAAGCATGGATATGAGCCACGCCGTCAGAGACTTGTTTTCTTACACGCTTACGTGCACGAACTGGTGCCTTTGCCATTATTCAATCACCCCGATTATTTCTTGATCGGTTTGCGCGGACCCTTACGGGTACGTGCGTTGGTCTTGGTGCGCTGGCCGCGAACCGGGAGACCACGACGATGACGCAAACCGCGATAGCAACCAAGGTCCATAAGGCGCTTGATGCTCATGCTAACTTCACGGCGCAGATCACCTTCAACGACAAATTTGGCAACTTCGTCACGCAGCGTGTCGATTTGTTCTTCAGACAGCTCACTGATCTTAACATCTTCAGCGATACCCGCTGCAGCCAAAATGGCTTTGGAACGGGTCTTGCCGACGCCATAGATCGAAGTTAATGCGATCACAGCATGTTTTTGATCAGGAATGTTAATGCCTGCTATACGGGCCACTATGCACTCCTACTATTTAATATGTACGTACCATGCTGAAAAGCCCGTTTTCAGGATACTCAAATGGATACGCACAGACATACAAAAGATTGGCTGGCTAATCTAGCCAGCTCAACCCAACTTTGCAAGAAAAATATGCGAAATAATCAGCCTTGACGCTGTTTATGTTTCGGCTCGGCACTGCAAATCACGCGAATAACACCTTCACGCTTAACGATTTTGCAGTTACGGCATAATTTCTTGACGGAAGCACGAACTTTCATTTTTACTCTCCGTAACTTCTCGGGCGACCAATTAACGGCCGTAGCCTTTCAGGTTCGCCTTCTTCAAGGCAGACTCATACTGACTTGACATCATAAGAGTTTGCACTTGAGCCATAAAGTCCATAATCACGACGACAACGATAAGCAGTGAAGTCCCACCGAAATAGAACGGTACTTTCATCGCATCACGCATGAACTCCGGGATCAGGCAGATAAAGGTAATGTACAGTGCACCAACCAAGGTCAGGCGCGTCATTACTTTATCAATATACTTCGCCGTTTGCTCTCCCGGACGAATTCCTGGTACAAATGCACCGGACTTCTTCAGGTTATCTGCTGTCTCACGCGGATTGAAAACCAACGCCGTGTAAAAGAAACAGAAGAATATGATTGCAGACGCATAGAGTAACACATAAAGCGGTTGCCCAGGCTGCAAATACAGCGAAATTGTTGTCAGCCAGTTCCAACCGGTTCCGCCCCCAAACCATGACGCGATGGTCGCCGGGAACAGAATAATACTGGAAGCAAAGATTGCCGGGATGACACCCGCCATATTTACTTTCAGCGGTAAATGTGTGCTCTGTGCAGCATAGACACGACGTCCTTGTTGACGTTTAGCATAGTTCACCACAATGCGGCGTTGACCACGCTCCACGAAGACAACAAAGAAGGTCACTGCGAATACTAATACTGCAACCAACAGCAACAGGAGGAAGTGCAGTTCGCCTTGACGCGCTTGCTCGATTGTATGGGCAATGGCTGGCGGGAGTCCCGCAACGATACCAGCGAAGATAATGATCGAGATACCGTTGCCGATACCTCGTTCAGTAATCTGTTCGCCGAGCCACATCAGGAACATTGTTCCTGTGACCAGACTAACAACAGCGGTGAAATAGAATGCAAAGCCAGGGTTAATGACCAGACCTTGCATACCAGGCATATTCGGTAAACCGGTAGCAATACCGATTGATTGAAATATTGCCAGCACCAGAGTGCCGTAACGGGTGTACTGGCTGATCTTACGACGACCAGACTCCCCTTCTTTCTTAAGCTCTGCGAGGGCCGGATGAACGACCGTTAACAGCTGTATGATAATCGATGCCGAAATATACGGCATGATACCCAGTGCAAAGATAGAAGCACGGCTGAGAGCACCACCAGAGAACATGTTAAACATTTCAATGATGGTGCCTCGCTGTTGCTCAAGCAGTTTGGCAAGTACAGCGGCATCGATACCAGGGATCGGAATAAAAGAGCCAATACGGAAAACGATTAGCGCACCAACAACAAACAAAAGTCTGCGTTTCAGTTCGCCAAATCCACCCTTGGCACTTTGAAAATCTAATCCCGGTTGCTTAGCCATCTGCTACTTATTCCTCAATTGTACCGCCAGCAGCTTCGATAGCAGCACGAGCGCCTTTAGAAACACGCAGACCACGTACAGTTACCGGAGTAGAAACTTCACCAGCCAGGATCACTTTCGCGAACTCGATCTGGATACCGATAATGTTTGCAGCTTTCAGCGTATTCAGGTCTACAACGCCGCCTTCAACTTTCGCCAGGTCAGACAGACGAATTTCGGCTGTGATCGCTGATTTGCGAGAAGTGAAACCGAATTTCGGCAGACGACGGTACAGTGGCATCTGGCCACCCTCGAAACCGCGACGTACGCCACCGCCAGAACGAGAGTTCTGACCTTTGTGACCACGACCACCGGTTTTACCGAGGCCAGAACCGATACCACGACCAAGGCGTTTACCCGCCTTTTTAGAGCCTTCGGCTGGAGACAGAGTATTTAAACGCATCTCTTACTCCTCAACTTTAACCATGAAGTAAACCGCGTTGACCATACCACGAACAGCGGGAGTATCCTCACGCTCAACGGTATGACCAATACGACGCAGACCCAGGCCAAGCAGCGTTGCCTTGTGTTTCGGCAGACGACCGATTGCACTGCGGGTTTGAGTGATTTTAATAGTCTTTGCCATGGTCAATTACCCCAGAATTTCTTCAACGGATTTACCACGCTTGGCAGCGACCATTTCTGGAGAATTCATATTTTCCAGGCCATCAATAGTTGCACGAACCACGTTAATCGGGTTGGTGGAACCATATGCTTTGGCCAGAACGTTATGAACTCCAGCGACTTCCAGGACGGCGCGCATTGCACCACCGGCAATAATACCGGTACCTTCAGAAGCCGGCTGCATGAAGACACGAGAACCCGTGTGAACACCTTTTACAGGGTGTTGCAGGGTGCCGTGGTTCAGCGCGACGTTAATCATATTGCGACGGGCTTTTTCCATCGCTTTCTGGATCGCTGCTGGAACTTCACGCGCTTTACCGTAACCAAAACCAACGCGACCATTACCATCACCAACAACAGTCAGAGCTGTGAAGGAGAAAATACGACCACCTTTTACGGTTTTAGATACGCGGTTAACCGCGATCAGCTTTTCCTGCAGTTCGCCAGCCTGTTTTTCGATGTGAGCCATCTTACACCTCTACCTTAGAACTGAAGGCCAGCTTCACGGGCAGCATCTGCCAGTGCCTGGACACGACCATGATATTGGAACCCGGAACGGTCAAAGGACACAACTTTGATGCCTTTTTCCAGAGCGCGTTCAGCAACAGCTTTACCAACAGCTGCGGCAGCGTCTTTGTTACCGGTGTACTTCAATTGTTCTGTAATAGCTTTTTCTACTGTAGAAGCAGCTACCAGAACTTCAGAACCGTTCGGTGCAATTACCTGTGCGTAAATATGACGCGGGGTACGATGTACCACCAGGCGAGTTGCACCCAGCTCTTTGAGCTTGCGGCGTGCGCGGGTCGCACGACGGATACGAGCAGATTTCTTATCCATAGTGTTACCTTACTTCTTCTTAGCCTCTTTGGTACGCACGACTTCGTCGGCGTAACGAACACCCTTGCCTTTATAAGGCTCAGGACGACGGTAGGCGCGCAGATCTGCTGCAACCTGGCCGATCAGCTGTTTATCCGCGCCTTTCAGCACGATTTCAGTCTGGGTCGGACATTCTGCAGTGATACCGGCCGGCAGCGGATGCTCAACAGGGTGTGAGAAGCCCAGAGACAGGCCTACTGCATTCCCTTTGATCGCTGCACGATAACCTACACCAACTAGTTGAAGCTTTTTAGTGAAGCCTTCGGTAACACCAACAACCATTGAGTTCAGCAGTGCACGCGCGGTGCCAGCCTGAGCCCATCCGTCTACGAAACCATCTCGCGGACCGAAGGTCAGAGCATTATCTGCATGTTTAACTTCAACAGCATTGTTGAGGGTACGAGTCAGCTCGCCATTTTTACCTTTGATCGTAATAACCTGACCGTTGATTTTTACATCAACGCCGGCAGGAATAACGACCGGTGCTTTAGCAACACGAGACATTGTTATCCTCCGATTAGGCTACGTAGCAGATAATTTCGCCACCAAGACCAGCTTGGCGCGCTGCACGATCAGTCATAACACCTTTAGAGGTAGAAACAACTGCGATACCCAGACCAGCCATAACTTTAGGCAGCTCATCTTTTTTCTTATAGATGCGCAGGCCTGGGCGGCTGACACGCTGAATGCTTTCTACAACAGCTTTACCCTGGAAATACTTAAGAGTAAGTTCCAGTTCCGGCTTGGTGTCGCCTTCAACTTTAAAATCTTCGATAAAACCTTCTTCCTTCAGCACATTGGCAATTGCCACTTTCAGCTTGGCGGAAGGCATGGTGACCGCAACTTTGTTCGCGGCCTGACCGTTACGGATACGGGTCAGCATATCCGCGATCGGATCTTGCATGCTCATCTGTCTTTACTCCCGTGATTCAATTGGTGACAATTACCAGCTAGCCTTTTTCAGACCCGGGATTTCACCGCGCATAGCGGCTTCACGGACCTTAATACGGCTCAACCCGAACTTCCGCAGGAAAGCGTGCGGACGACCAGTTTGACGACAGCGGTTACGCTGACGAGACGGGCTGGAATCACGCGGCAGAGACTGCAGCTTCAGAACTGCATTCCAACGGTCTTCGTCGGAAGCGTTCACATCAGAGATGATCGCTTTCAGTTCAGCGCGTTTAGCGAAGAATTTATCAGCTAAAGCTACGCGCTTTACTTCGCGTGCTTTCATTGATTGCTTAGCCATTCAGTAACCCTACCTTACTTGCGGAACGGGAAGTCAAAGGCAGCCAGCAGAGCACGGCCTTCTTCATCAGAGTTCGCAGTAGTGGTAATGGTAATATCCAAACCACGCACGCGGTCGACTTTATCGTAGTCGATCTCTGGGAAGATGATCTGCTCACGGACACCCATGCTGTAGTTACCACGACCATCAAATGACTTAGCGGACAAGCCACGGAAGTCACGGATACGTGGTACAGCAATAGAGATCAGGCGCTCAAGGAACTCCCACATGCGTTCGCCACGCAGAGTTACTTTACAGCCGATCGGATAGCCCTGACGGATTTTGAAGCCTGCAACAGATTTGCGTGCTTTGGTGATCAACGGCTTTTGACCGGAGATTGCTGTCAAATCAGCTGCTGCATTATCCAGCAGTTTCTTGTCAGCGATCGCTTCACCAACACCCATGTTCAGGGTGATCTTCTCGACCCGAGGGACTTGCATGACAGAATTGTAGTTAAACTCAGTCATGAGTTTGCTAACTACTTCGTCTTTGTAGTAATCATGCAGTTTCGCCATCGTACTACTCCAAATTACTTGATAGTTTCGCTATTAGATTTGAAGAAACGGACTTTTTTACCGTCTTCGAATCTAAAGCCTACACGGTCAGCCTTGCCGGTAGCCGTGTTGAAGAGCGCAACGTTAGAAACCTGAATTGCAGCTTCTTTTTCAACGATGCCACCTGGTTGGTTCAGGGCCGGAACCGGCTTCTGATGTTTCTTAACCAGATTGATACCTTCAACAATGATCTTGCCGGAAGACAGAACATTTTTTACTTTACCGCGTTTACCTTTATCTTTACCGGTTAACACGATAACTTCGTCATCACGACGGATTTTCGCTGCCATGATTCGCTCCTTAGAGTACTTCTGGTGCCAGAGAGATAATTTTCATGAACTTTTCAGTACGAAGTTCACGAGTTACCGGCCCAAAGATACGCGTGCCGATAGGCTGCTCGCTGTTATTGTTTAAAATAACGCATGCATTACCATCGAAGCGAATGACAGAACCGTCAGGGCGACGAACACCCTTCCTGGTGCGCACCACTACCGCTTTCAGCACATCACCTTTTTTGACCTTACCACGTGGAATTGCTTCCTTGATGGTGATCTTGATGATGTCGCCTACGCCTGCGTAGCGACGGTGCGAGCCACCCAGAACCTTGATACACATTACGCGACGTGCACCGGAGTTGTCGGCGACGGTCAGCATAGTCTGTTCTTGGATCATTTCAGTGCTCCGCTAATGTCAACTACTACCTGAGACCCATAAAATCAGAGTCGTCGAAAAGCCCCATATTGAGGGCGCGGCATTATAACACCGGTTCTACAATATGGGTAGAAAAAATAAACGGCTCATTGCTGAGCCGTTTATTCGTATTGAGAAGGCTAGTCTATTACAGAACTGCTTTCTCTACAACGCGAACCAGCGTCCAGGACTTAGTCTTGGACAGCGGACGGCATTCGTGGATTTCTACCACGTCACCGATACCGCATTCATTGTTCTCGTCATGTACGTGCAGTTTGGTCGTACGCTTGATGAATTTACCGTAGATCGGGTGTTTCACAATACGTTCGATAGCTACAACGATGGATTTCTCCATTTTGTCACTAACAACACGACCTTGCAGAGTACGGATTTTATCGGTCATTACGCACCCGCCTTCTGAGTCAGTAAAGTCTTAACGCGTGCAACATTGCGACGCACTTGCTTCAGCAGGTGAGTCTGTTGCAGCTGGCCACTTGCAGCCTGCATGCGCAGGTTAAACTGCTCACGCAGCAGGTTCAGCAGCTCAGCGTTCAGCTCTTCAACGCTTTTTTCACGCAGCTCATTTGCTTTCATTACATCACCGTCTTAGTTACAAAGGTGGTTTTAATCGGCAGTTTCGCTGCTGCCAGTCCGAATGCTTCACGGGCCAGCTCTTCCGGTACACCGTCCATTTCATACAGGACTTTGCCCGGCTGAATCAAGGCAACCCAATACTCTACGTTACCTTTACCTTTACCCATACGAACTTCCAGCGGCTTCTCGGTAATTGGTTTGTCCGGGAATACACGGATCCAGATTTTACCTTGACGCTTAACTGCACGGGTCATTGCACGACGTGCTGCTTCGATCTGACGTGCAGTCAGACGACCACGGCCAACAGCTTTCAGACCGAAAGTGCCGAAGCTAACATCCGTACCCTGCGCCAGACCACGGTTGCGGCCTTTGTGCACTTTACGGAATTTTGTACGCTTTGGTTGTAACATCAGCGACGCTCCTTATTTACGGCCTTTACGCTGCTGCTTTTTAGGTTGAGCAGCCGGTTTTTCCGGTTGTTCAACAGCAGCCATGCCACCCAGGATCTCACCTTTGAAGATCCATACCTTAACACCGATTACACCGTAAGTGGTGTGCGCTTCAGAGGTGTTGTAGTCGATGTCAGCGCGCAGAGTATGCAACGGTACGCGACCTTCGCGGTACCATTCGGTACGTGCGATTTCCGCGCCGCCGAGACGGCCGCTAACTTCAACTTTAATGCCTTTAGCGCCCAGACGCATTGCGTTCTGTACTGCACGCTTCATAGCACGACGGAACATAACGCGACGTTCCAGCTGTGAAGTGATGCTGTCAGCAACCAATTTAGCGTCCAGTTCAGGCTTACGAACTTCAGCGATATTGATCTGTGCAGGAACGCCAGCGATATCCGCAACGACCTTGCGCAGTTTTTCTACGTCTTCGCCTTTCTTACCGATAACGATACCCGGGCGAGCAGTGTGAATAGTCACACGAATGCTTTTAGCCGGACGCTCGATAACGATACGAGATACAGACGCTTTAGCCAGTTCCTTAGTAAGGTACTGACGTACTTTAAAATCGCTGTCTAGGTTGTCAGCGAATTCTTTGGTGTTCGCAAACCAGGTTGAATTCCATGGTTTTACAATACCCAGGCGAATACCATTAGGATGTACTTTCTGACCCATTGCTAGTCTCCAGAGTCTCAGCGATCGGACACAACCACAGTAATGTGGCTGGTGCGCTTCAGGATGCGATCTGCACGACCTTTCGCACGCGGCATAATGCGCTTCATGCTTGGGCCTTCATCTACGAAAATTTTCGCAACTTTCAGATCGTCAATGTCAGCGCCATCGTTGTGTTCAGCGTTAGCAATGGCAGATTCCAGTACTTTCTTGACGAATACCGCAGCTTTCTTGTTGGTATAAGTCAGGATGTCCAGGGCCTGCGACACTTTCTTACCGCGAATCAGGTCAGCAACAAGGCGAACCTTCTGAGCAGAAGAACGAGCATGGCGATGTTGAGCTAAAGTTTCCATCTCTTCCTCCTACCTTATTTCTTCTTCGCTTTTTTATCAGCAGCATGGCCGCGATAAGTACGAGTCGGTGCGAATTCACCCAGTTTATGACCGACCATTTCGTCGGAAACAAAGACTGGAACGTGCTGACGACCATTATGGACAGCGATGGTCAAACCGATCATGTTAGGAAAGATCGTTGAACGACGGGACCAAGTGCGCAGGGGCTTCTTGTCTCCGCTTTCCACCGCTTTCTCTACCTTCTTCAGCAAGTGCAGGTCAATAAAAGGACCTTTCTTGAGAGAACGTGGCATGGCTTATCCTCTAAAATTATTTGCTACGGCGACGCACGATAAATTTATCAGTACGCTTGTTGCTGCGGGTCTTCTTACCTTTGGTCTGAACGCCCCATGGTGTTACAGGGTGCTTACCAAAGTTACGACCTTCACCACCACCATGTGGGTGGTCGACTGGGTTCATCGCAGTACCGCGAACGGTAGGGCGAATACCACGCCAGCGTGCAGCACCTGCTTTACCCAGAACGCGCAGCATATGCTCAGCATTGCCAACTTCGCCCAGAGTAGCGCGGCAGTCTGCTTCGACTTTACGCATTTCACCAGAACGCAGACGCAGGGTGACATAAGCACCATCACGAGCAACGATCTGAACGTAAGTACCAGCGGAACGTGCCAGCTGACCGCCTTTACCTGGTTTCATTTCTACGTTATGAACGGTAGAACCAACCGGGATATTGCGCATCGGCAGGGTGTTGCCTGCTTTGATTGCAGCATCAACGCCAGATTGAATCTGGTCGCCAGCTTTCAGGCCTTTAGGGGCCAGGATGTAACGGCGTTCGCCATCTTTGTACAGAACCAGCGCGATATTCGCGGAACGGTTCGGATCGTACTCAAGACGTTCAACAGTAGCTGGGATACCGTCTTTGTTGCGTTTGAAGTCAACAATACGATAAGCCTGCTTATGACCACCACCGATGTGACGAGTAGTGATGCGGCCATTGTTGTTACGACCACCGGATTTGCTGTTTTTTTCAACCAGCGGAGCAAAAGGTTTGCCCTTGTGCAGCTCAGGGTTGACCACTTTAACTACGTGGCGACGACCCGGAGATGTCGGTTTACATTTAACAACTGCCATTGTATTACTCCTCCGACTTACTCAGCGCCGCCAACGAAGTCCAGATTCTGGCCTTCCTTCAGGGTGACGTAAGCTTTTTTCCAGTCGCTACGACGACCGATACGCTGTCCGTGACGTTTAACTTTCCCTTTAACAACGAGGGTGTTAACGACTTCGACTTCGACTTCAAACAGTTTCTGCACAGCAGCTTTGATTTCTGCTTTGGTCGCGTCTTTAGCAACTTTGAGAACGATGGTATTGGTTTTTTCCATCGCAGCAGACGCTTTTTCAGAAACGTGCGGTGCACGAAGCACCTTCAGCAGACGTTCTTCACGAATCATGCCAGCATCTCCTCAACTTGCTTAACAGCATCAGCAGTCATTACGACTTTGTCGAAGGCGATCAGGCTAACCGGGTCGATACCAGTTGCATCGCGTACGTCAACCTTGTGCAGGTTGCGCGCAGCTAAGAACAGGTTCTCGTCCAGCTCACCGGTGATGATCAGCACATCTTCCAGAGCCATGTCTTTCAGTTTCTGTGCCAGCAGCTTAGTTTTAGGCGCTTCTACAGAGAACGTTTCGACAACGATCAGACGATCCTGACGTACCAGTTCGGACAGAATGCTTTTCAGCGCGCCGCGGTACATCTTTTTGTTTACTTTTTGACTGTGGTCCTGTGGGCGAGCAGCGAAGGTCACGCCACCGGAACGCCAGATCGGGCTCTTAATAGAACCTGAACGCGCACGGCCGGTACCTTTCTGGCGCCACGGCTTTTTGCCGGAACCAGTTACTTCAGCACGAGTCTTCTGAGCACGAGTACCCTGACGAGCACCAGCTGCATAAGCAACAACAACCTGGTGAACCAGCGCTTCGTTGAAATCACGACCGAAGGTAGTTTCGGAAACAGTCAGCGCGCTCTGCGCGTCTTTCAATACTAATTCCATTGCTATCTCCTCACGCCTTCACAGCTGGTTTAACGATCAGGTTGCTACCGGTTGCACCCGGAACAGCACCCTTAACCAGCAGCAGGTTGCGCTCAGCGTCAACACGCACTACATCCAGGCTCTGGACAGTTACGCGTTCGTTGCCCATCTGACCTGCCATCTTCTTGCCTTTGAACACTTTGCCCGGAGTCTGGTTCTGACCGATAGAACCCGGAACGCGGTGAGACAAGGAGTTACCGTGCGTGGCATCCTGAGTACGGAAGTTCCAGCGCTTAACGGTACCAGCAAAACCTTTACCTTTAGAGGTACCGGTTACGTCAACTTTTTTAACTTCAGCAAACAGCTCAACGCTAATGTCCTGACCTACGGTGAACTCTTCGCCTTCAGCAAGACGGAATTCCCACAGACCACGGCCAGCTTCAACGCCAGCTTTAGCGAAGTGACCAGCTTCCGGCTTAGTTACACGACTTGCTTTTTTAGAGCCAGTGGTAACCTGAACTGCACGGTAGCCATCGTTAGCCAGGTCTTTAACCTGAGTAACGCGGTTTGCTTCAACTTCGATAACGGTTACTGGGATAGATACGCCATCTTCAGTGAAGATGCGGGTCATTCCCACTTTTTTACCGACTAAACCAATCATTGTTTCAACCTCTCAATCGCTCGATGACCTGATTAACCCAGGCTGATCTGCACGTCTACACCGGCAGCCAGGTCCAGACGCATCAGAGCATCAACGGTTTTTTCAGTTGGCTCAACGATGTCAACCAGACGCTTGTGAGTGCGAATTTCATACTGATCACGCGCGTCTTTGTTGACGTGCGGAGAGATCAGAATGGTAAAGCGCTCTTTGCGGGTCGGCAGCGGGATCGGACCACGGACTTGCGCACCAGTGCGCTTAGCAGTCTCGACGATTTCCGCGGTTGATTGATCGATTAGACGATGATCAAACGCTTTAAGGCGGATACGGATTCTTTGGTTCTGCATGAGACCAGAGCTCCAATTATTTTATAAGCGAAAATGATTACTACCCATACCCATTACGATTGATGGGTGAGTGTAACCGTTCTTACGTAGCCCCCCAATTGGGGACATTGTTAGGCAACAAAAAACTGTTACCCAGGTTCATATTGAACCAGCTGTCAATTACGACAAGCCCGCGCATTATACGTAAAATACGACATAACGCAAGTGCAGTTTAGAAAACAACCTCAAAGCCCGGATTTGCGAGGCGGGCCGAAATCCCCATGTAGTGCTCAGATGTTTCACCGATTCGTTGGAATGCTCTACGCAAAGGCTGGTTTTACTGATTGTTCATAAGTACGCGAAGAAAGAGGATACCGCAGCGATCACTTTAGAGGTTTCAATCATGTTTGCTGCGTTTCCCTTTCTAGTTATCTATGCAACGTTGACCTACTTTCTCATTCGCGAGGACATACGTTTCGGTCTGTTACCGGACAAATACGTCTGCCCGCTACTCTGGACGGGTCTTCTGTTTCATCTCATTAATGATCGTGCATTTCTGACCAGTGCTGTCGGGGGAGCCATAGTGGGTTACACCGGCTTTGCGTTTTTATATTGGGGTTTTTATCTGATGTATAAACGCGAGGGACTTGGATATGGGGATGTTAAGTATCTTGCTGCCTTAGGGGCGTGGCACGGCTGGTATGTTTTACCTGCTTTGACACTAGTTGCCGCGCTGCTTGGCGCGACCTATGTCGTGATCATGGTTCTTTTGAAACCTAGAATGCAGATATACAAAAACCCGCTACCGTTTGGACCTTTCATGGCGGCAGCAGGTTTATTAACGGGTTGGCAAAGTTTAATCACCCTTCCACTTTGATCTGCGACTGAAGGTAATTTTGCAAACCAATTTTTCCAATGAGATCCAGCTCGGTCTCCAGCCAGTCAATATGGCCCTCTTCGTCTGCCAGGATCTTAATCATCATATCGCGGCTAACGTAGTCATGGACGCTATCAGCATAAGCGATAGCTTCCCGAAGATCTTTTGCCCCTTCAAGTTCAAGCGTTAGATCTGAACGAAGCATCTCTTCAACGTCTTCACCGATGCCGAGTTTGCCGAGATCCTGCAGGTTAGGAATGCCTTCAAGAAAGAGAATACGCTCGATGTATTGATCAGCATGTTTCATTTCGTCGATGGATTCATGATATTCAACATCGTTGAGGCGCGTCAGCCCCCAGTTCTTGAACATTCTTGCATGAAGAAAATACTGGTTGATCGCGACAAGCTCATTTCCCAATAATTTATTGAGATAACTTATGATTTTAACATCACCTTTCATTATATAGTCCCTCCGCTTCCACTTATTGAAGCGTAGATGGGGCTACAGGGAAGTCAAAAAAAAGATAGAACCTTAGGCGATCTCTTTGTATTCCGGGATCTGCGTCAATTCGTCCTGCATAATCTCACGCGCCGCGCGTACGCACTTACCGCACTGATTTCCTACCGGAACAAATTTACGAAGCTGTTGGAAAGACTGAGGATGAAACTGTCGAACGGCTTGACGTATTTTTTTGTCACTCACGCCATTACACAAACAAACGTACATAGAAACTCCCGTTCAATTTATGCACAAAGTGTAAGTGAGAATAATTATGATTACAATAGCACATGCGTCAGGACAGGCGTTATGAGGAGGCAAAAAATGCGAAAAAATGTGACAAGCCATAAACGATAGATAGCAAAAAGGGCATCTATTGATGCCCTTTAAATACGCATTGCTTAAATGTTATCAGCGATTAGCTGATAACTTTAGCTACAACGCCAGCGCCTACAGTACGGCCGCCTTCACGGATTGCGAAACGCAGACCGTCATCCATCGCGATTGGGTGGATCAGGGTAACAACCATCTGAATGTTGTCGCC
>NZ_JAZQNX010000004.1:0-86992 GCF_045627565.1 Lelliottia sp.
GGAAAACTGATGCCACGCCATGAGCTCACCCGCGGGCTTGAAAACCCAGAGGGCTAACGGGCTGTGGCATCAGGTCAAACGCATTGACAGTTTACCCGTCTGTTGACGGGGAACTGAAGTGACTTTAAACATACAAGGGCACCAGACCGCAGCCCATCAGGCAAAATCCCATGCTATGCTGTTGGCCGAAAAAGAGACCAACACATCGCAGGGGAGAACATGGGTTCCACACGAAAAGGGATGCTAAACGTCCTGATTGCCGCCGTTTTATGGGGTAGCTCAGGGGTTTGCGCGCAGTACATCATGGAGAAAAGCCAGATCTCCTCGCCATATCTCACCATGATCCGCCTGCTGTTCACCGGCGTGATTCTGCTGACATTATCCTTCGTCCACGGCGACAAAATTTTCTCGGTCATCAAAAATCGCAAAGACGCCATCAGCCTGCTGATTTTCTCGCTTTTCGGCGCACTGGTCGTCCAGCTCACCTTCCTGGTGACGATTGAAAAATCCAACGCCGCCACCGCCACCGTGCTGCAATTTTTATCACCAACCATTATCGTGGCGTGGTTCGCGCTGGTACGTAAAAAGCGTCCTGGGATATTTGTCTTCGCGGCAATTATGACGTCGCTTATCGGCACGTTTCTGCTGGTCACGCACGGCGATCCGACATCGCTGACCATCTCTCCGGCCGCGCTCGCCTGGGGTATCGCTTCGGCCTTTGCCGCCGCGTTTTACACCACCTATCCTTCCACCCTGATTGCCCGTTACGGCACGCTGCCGATTGTTGGCTGGAGTATGCTGCTGGCGGGGCTGATGCTGACGCCGTTCTACGCCGGACGCGGAACCACATTTGT
Source organism: Lelliottia sp. (assembly GCF_045627565.1). Lineage (NCBI taxonomy): Bacteria > Pseudomonadati > Pseudomonadota > Gammaproteobacteria > Enterobacterales > Enterobacteriaceae > Lelliottia > Lelliottia sp. The sequence goes on from NZ_JAZQNX010000004.1 coordinate 855, forward strand.
GATTGACGGTAGCTTGCTGCTGGCGTTTTTCTATCTGGTGGTGATTGGCACGGCGCTGACTTTCAGTCTGTATCTGAAAGGCGCGCAGATGATCGGCGGACCTAAAGCGAGCATTTTGAGCTGCGCCGAGCCGCTGAGCAGCGCGCTGCTTTCCGTGTTGCTATTAGGCGTGGCGTTTTCACTGCCGGACTGGCTGGGGACGTTCTTGATTGTTTCGTCGGTTGTGCTGATTTCGATGGATTCGAGACGGCGCATTAAGCACTAGTAATGGTAGCGGCACATCACGATGGTGAGAGCGCTATCCGTCACGCTATAGACCAGGCGGTCAGTATCGTTAATGCGGCGGGACCAGTAGCCTGACAGATTTCCTCGCAGAGGCTCTGGTTTGCCAAGCCCAGTAAAAGGTTGACGTTGCGCATCCTCAATCAGTTTATTGATTCTGCGTAGCGTTTTCCTGTCCTGCTCCTGCCACCACACATAATCATCCCAGCCGTTATCGGTCCAGGTGAGTAGCCTGTTCATCAATAATGTCCCGTTCCGTGGTTTGACCGCTGTTCACCTGAGCAATGGACTCCATCAGTCGCGTAGCGTTGGCTGGAGAACTCATCAGATGGATTGTTTCCATCATTGAGTTGTAGTGCTGAAGCGACATCACCACCGCGTCTCCACCGTTACGGCGGCTGATAATAGTGGTTTCAACGTTATCGTTGACGTCATCTAAGACATCTTTCAAGCGGCTTCGCGCTTCGGTAAAAGTGACAACCTGCATAATGCCTCCTGTACAAGTTACGGTACAAGTATAAGGAACTGGCGGTTATTAATCAACCAGACCTCAGATTGGGAAGGGGCTACTTCGCCTTCACTTTTCCCGCCACCAGCAGCGCGGTGAGCAACATCAGCGTGCCGGAAAGCACCAACGGTGACGTCAGCCCTAAATTATCCAACGCGTAACCTCCTACTGCCGCACCACAAGTATTCGCCAGCTGAATGACGGCCACCTGAATAGACCCGGCTTTTTCTGCCTGATCGGCAAGAGAACGGGTGATCCACGTTGACCAGCCAACTGGCACCAGCGCAAAGGCAAAACCCCAGATAATCGCAATCGCAGACGCCACCCACTTATCGCTCCCCCAGAAAATCAGCACGGCTGCGCTTATCGCCAGCACCAGCGGTGCCCCTGCCAGCGCCACTTTCAGCGAGAGTTTAAGAAACTGTGCCGACAGCGACGTACCGACAAAACTGGCGATACCAAAGCTCAACAGCACAAGGGTCAGGCCGTCGACATCAAAGCCAGAAAGCGTAGTGAAAATCGGACGGATATAGGTAAAGAACGCAAACTGCCCGGCAAAGGCCATAAAGATGGCGGTCATCCCCGCCAGCACGCCAGGGCGTTTGAGCAGGCTAAACATGTTTTCTTTATGATGCGCAGGCTCACCCGGCAGCGACGGCAACGCTTTCCACACCCAGAAAATACATAACACACCCATCACCGCAGCGCCGTTAAACACATTACGCCAACCAATAATTCCGCCGAGGAAACTGCCCAGCGGTGCGGCGATCACCAGCGCAATGGAGACCGCACCAAAGATAACGGACAGCGCTTTTGGCACTTTGCGCGCTGGCACCAGGCGCATCGTCAGCGATGCCGACATCGCCCAGAATCCGCCTAACCCTAACCCCAGGCAGGCTCGGCCCAACAGCAGCAGGGTAAAGCTATTGGCAAACGACACCAGTACGCAGGAAAGTGTTAACAACACCGCGAATAAAATGACCACTTTGCGGCGATCAATAGTCCCGATGACCTGGGTGATAAACAGGCTGGCGAACATCGCGACAAAAGCGGTGACGGTAACGGACTGACCGGCCACGCCTTCGGAAATCCCGAGATCCTGCGCCATCGGCGTGAGCAGGCTAACCGGCAAAAATTCCACGGTAATCAGGCAGGCGACGCAAAACGCCACGGAGAAAACCGCGGACCAGTTTGGGCGCGAGACCTCTTTGGCATGCGGTGTGGGCGTTGATTGGGTCTGTTCTGTCATGGCGTTACCTGGTGATAAACGTGCGGAAAAGTCGCACAGTTTACCACCAAAAGTGTGACCAATTTAACGTTTTGACAACTTTTGTGCTTTTCCTGGGCGGCGCGGCCATCCCATTTTGATGCCTGCGCATTGCCAGACAAGACGGATAGCGCTTTCGTGCAGCCGATGAAATCAGTGCAAAAAGAACACGCCCTCTTCCGGCAGGAACAATTGGTTATAGCGCAGCTGGAAAGCGTTCAGCTCATGCGCTTCAGGCTCCATGTCGCGCATAAACCCCAGCGCCAGGCGGATTTGCGCGTCGGTTATCGGCGCAGCCAGACGCGCTTTGCGCAGCAGTCGATGCCAGGTTTGCAGATTCTCATCGCTACCATCAACGATGCAAACCTGCCAGATCAGCAATACCTGCGCGGCATTTTGCAGATGGGCCTCATCCGGACGCTCAAGATAGCGGATAAACTCATTGCCTGCGGTTTTACCAAACTGATCAATCATGGATTCCAGCGGCACGGGCGTGATACCTAAACGTTCACTTAACCGTTTGATTGCGCGGCGCGAATCGGACGTCAGGATGCGAAATCCAACGATAAACACCACTGCGAGGGTGGCCAGCATTATCCAGACCATGCGTTCTCCTTAATTTTAGCTGCTCATGATATCGGGAAACGCGCGGGGTCAACAGCAGGCGAGATAATAATAGTGAACGGGAAAAAACTGGAAAGGTATCGAAAACAGATTCGGCAGGCTTGAAGCGCGGCGCTCCGGTCAAAAGGCATAAAAAAGCCCGGCGATCAGCCGGGCAAAGCATTACTGCATACTCAAGCCATTTTCAGTCGTTGGAGACGTTTCTCGCGGCGGATTTTGCGCTCTTCCAGGACGGCGACCATCGCCATCAGGCAGATACAGGCGATCGCGGCGGCGTCCAGCGCGGCAAAGGTGCCCGCCCAGCCAGTCAGACCGAAAATTGGGGTGCCGTCGGCAATCATACCGAGGCCTAATTTCGCGAAGCTGTCGCCGATCAGATAGGCGAAGGTGCCCTTAATCCCATCGGCAGCGCCGATCGCTTTTTTCGGCACAAATCCGACGGCCGCGACGCCAATCAACAGCTGCGGGCCAAACACCAGGAAGCCGAGCGCGAACAACGACGCCAGATACACATACTGATTGCTGGCGTGCTGATAAACACCGAGCGTGGCGATGATCAGTGCCAGCGCCACACACGCTACCAGCGCGCGGCGACCGTTCGCCAGATCCGACAGCCAACCCCACAGCAGCGTACCGACCAGCGCGCCCACTTCAAACAGGGTAAAGCCCTGAATCGCCACCTCTTTGGACAATTTCAGTTCCTGGAAGGCGTACACGGTGGACCACTGGTCGATACCGATGCGCACCACGTACAGGAAAATATTGGAGAAACACAGCAGCCAGATGACTTTGTTTTTCAGCACATACTCCACGAAGATCTGCCATTTGGTCATCGACTCATCTTCGGCTTCTTTGTCTTCTTCGCTCAGCTCTTCGTCAAACAGCTCTTCCGCTTTGCCCAGGCCATAGGATTCCGGGGAGTCGCTGCCGTAGCGCAGGCCGATAAAGCCGACAATCAGCGCGATAATCGACGGGAAGATAAACATACCGATGACGTGACCGTCGAACAGGACGTTTGCGCCAAACAGCGCCACGCCTGCTGCACCCGCCCCGCCCAGGTTGTGGGAGATATTCCACATGCCGAGGTAAGACCCACGCTTGCGGCGCGGCGTCCATTTAGTGATGGTCGAATAGCTGCACGACCCGCCGGTACTCTGGAAGAATCCGCTCAGGGCGTAGAAAGCGATCATCATAAACAGGCTGACTGACCCGGTGCCCATGCTGGCGCTAAAGCCGAGCATACAAATGGCAGAGAGGATCAGCATGAACGGCAGGAACTGCTTGGTATTTTTGCCGTCCGCGTAGTAGGAAACGACGGTTTTCCCCACGCCGTAGGTGATGGAAAAGCCCAGGCCGATCATCCCCAGCTGCGTCATGCTCAGCCCGTAGGTGGTGATCATGTCGTTCTGCGCGATGTTGAAGTTTTTGCGGATCAGATACATGGTCAGGTAGCCAATAAAGACCACCAGATAGGACTGCATGAACGGCTTAAACCACATCTTGCGCCGCACATCGAGCGGCAGATCCAGGGTCGGCTTGCGCACCTGGTTGAGGAAGGCCAGCATGGGTATCTCCTGAGCTGATTTTTAGTCCTGCGAATGGCTGGCATTGTAAAAATCAGCGGGGAAACTCGCCTGAGACAGCGTCCAGGCGAAACCGAGAAAATTTCTTAGTTTTGCCCCGGTTGGGGCGAAAAGGTGAGGCACATCACGCTTCGTTCAGCGCGCGCGGGGCTTGAGCATTCAAAAATGGCAACAACAGCAGGGCAGAAATCCCTGCTGCGATGGCGATAACCGCAAAGAAACCGCTCCAGTGCCAGACGTCGATCACTCGCGCCAGCGGCCAGCCGGAAAGCGACGCCCCCAAATAGGCAAACAGTCCGACGAATCCCGTTGCCGCGCCCGCCGCCTCTTTGTGCGAACACTCGGCTGCGGCCATGCCGATCAGCATTTGCGGGCCGAACACGAAGAAACCGGTGGTGAAGAAACACGCCGCCTGCATCACGTAGCTGGCGAACGGCATCAGCCATAGCGAACCAACGGAGAGCAAAATCCCGGCGGCAAAAATCAGGTTCATCGGGCCACGATTGCCGTTGAAGAGTTTGTCCGATCCCCAACCTGCCACCAGCGCGCCGATAAACCCGCCCAGCTCGAACATCGTCACTGCCGAGTTGGCCGTGACCAGGTCCACGCCCAGCGTCTCGGACATGTACAGATTGCCCCAGTCGTTGATCGCCGCACGCACCACGTAAACCAGCACATAGCACAGCGACAGCAGCCAGATGTACGGGTTTTTCAGCACGTATTTGGTGAGGATCTCTTTGCGGGTGAGTCCCGCACCTTCCTGCTGCTGAGCGATTTCCATTTCGTCGTGCCGCCAGTCGCCCACCTCCGGCAGACCGACGGTTTGCGGCCTGTCGCGCAGACGCCAGCACAAGAACAGCCCGGCGAAAATCGCCAGCCCGCCCGCAATCATCATCCCCGCGCGCCAGCCGTAGTGCAGCGCAGCGGCACCCACCACCATCGGGATCAACGCCCCGCCGACGTTATGCGCGGTGTTCCAGATCGCCCACCAGCCGCCGCGCTCGTTACGCGAATACCAGGTGGTCAGCAGACGGGCGCACACTGGCGCGCCCCATCCCTGGAAAAAGGCGTTCAGCGCCCATAGCAACGCAAACGCCCACAGCGACGTCGAAAAGCCGAACAGGATATTCACCACGCCGGTGGCAATCAGCCCAAGACCCATAAAATAGCGGGCGTTGGAGCGGTCGCTGACGATGCCGGAGAAAAACTTCGACAGCCCATAAGTGATGTAAAACAGCGTTGCCAGCAGGCCGATGTCGGTGCGCGTCATCACGCCGCTGGCAAGGATTTCCGGCGCGGCGGCGTTGAAGCTTTTACGGGTGAAGTAGAACAGCGCGTAGCCGAGCCAGATGGTCATCAAAATATGGCGTCGCCAGTAGCGATAGCGCGCGTCGATTTCCGCTTTATCGCCCATCGGCGCGGCGTTTGCAGGCGTTTTTAGGAAGGTAAACATCATCGGTCCTTAGGCAACGCGTCGCGGCAAACTGACGCTGACGCGCGTGCCGTGGGTACATGAAATCGCCAGCGTGCCGCCAAGCGCCGTGACGCGCTCGCGCATCCCCGCCAGGCCAAAGCCCTGCTGGCCGGAACCCGGCGGCAGGCCGCAGCCATCGTCTTCGATAAGCAGCATTAAGCGCTCATCCTGTTGCCAGCCCTTTAGCGTCACCGCGCTGGCGTTGGCGTGCTTGACGATATTATTCAGTCCTTCCTGACAAACGCGAAACAGCGTCACGCGCTGGCCTTCGCTCAGGGTTGATTCGTCAATGCGCCAGTCGAGATGGCTGACGATACCGCGGCTTTCCAGCTCCATCTCGCGCATCAGAGAACGCACCGCCAGCTCCAGCGACAGGTCGTCGAGCTGGCGCGGACGCAGCCGCCCAAGCAGACGCCGCACCGAATCGTACACCCCGAGCGAGAGCTGCTCGATATGCGCCCCGCTCTGGATCACGCCGCCGTTTTCCGGCGCCAGGCGCTGAACAATCCCCGCCTGAGTGCGGATGGCGGTGATCGTCTGGCCGATATCGTCGTGCAGTTCACGCGCCACTTCCTGCCGCACGCTCTCTTCGGTTTCGACCAGCCGTTCTGCCAGACGTCGGTTGCGCGCCAGCTCGTTTTGTAATGACTGATTGAGTTCACGCAGGCGCTGAATACCCGCGCCCAGCAGCAGCCCGGTCAGGCTTTGCGCCAGCAGCGAGAGCAATAAATCGACGGGATGATCGTGCCAGGTCTGGCTGGCAATCAGGGCGATCGCGTTCATCAGCGTGGCGATCAGCGCCCCCTGCCAGCCGTAGTGCCACGCCAGCGCAATAATCGGCAGCGCCAGACAAAACGGCGTAAAGCGCGAAAGTTCAGCAGGCAGCCCCAGCTGCAACCACAGGCTGACCACAAACAGCAGCAGATACCAGATCAGATGCCGAGCGCGCCAGTTCACCGGCTGGGAAACCAGCGCAGGTCCCAGCGGCTGCCAGACGGTGCTGGTGAGGTAGTGCCAGATCACGAGGCAAGTGGGCGCGAGCGTCAACCCACCGGTCAGGGTCAGCAGCAAAGCGTTGAGCATTTCTTGCTGGCCGATCCACGGCAGTGACTGTAACAGTGCGGCGGCAATCAGCGCCGCGCCCTGCCACAGCAAGGTGCGCCAGTCGCGCTGGTGGCGATAGCGTGAGATCAGCGCCACGGGCAGTAACGTCAATACGCCGCCGAGAATCAGCAAAGGCAGATGCGCAAGTGCCACTTCCTGTGCGAGCCAGAACAGCAGCAACCATTCCGCGCCCAGCAACACGGGCCAGTAGCCGCGCGGGCATTGCAGCATCAGCCCGAGGCGCAGGCCAAATGGGAAAAGCAACACTGCCAGTTCTGGCCGTTCGACCAGATGCAGGCTGATGCTCCACAGGCAAAACCAGGCAGCAGAGAAGATAAAGAAGCTGGCGACACCGGAGACCAGTCGCGAGAAAAAGGGATTCATTGCCAGCCGTCAAACATACGGCGCGCCAGCTCGACGTCGTTGCTGACGTCGAGTTTTTCCATCAGGTTGGCGCGGTGGACGTGAACCGTTTTAGGCGATAACCCCAGCTCGACGGCGATTTCTTTCACCGCCATTCCCTGCGCCAGTTTTTCTGCCACCTGTCGCTCGCGTTTCGTCAGCGGATCCTGACGCCCCGCCGCAAGCTTAATGGCGATCTCCGGTGTCAGATAACAGCCGCCCGCCGCCACGGTGCGCACCGCAGAAATCAGTTCATCCGGGCTACAGCGTTTAGACAGAAACCCGCGCGCTCCGGCGTTAAGCGCCTGTTCCACCAGCGCCGGACTGTCGTGCACCGAGAGCATAATGGTCGATAGGCCTTTCGGCAGTTGGCTGAGCAATTCCAGCCCGGAGAGATCCGGCATCGAAATATCGCAAATACACACCTGCACCCCGCGCCCCGGCAGGCCCGCCAGCGCTTCGCGGCCCGAACCAAATTCGGCGACGACCTGAAAATCCGGCTCCAGGCTCAGAAGCTGGGCAAAACCGGAGCGGACGATAAGGTGATCGTCGATAAGCGCGATGGTGGTCATGAGGTATTCCTGGCGGATAAAAAACGCGCTTACCTTAACGATAAGCGCGTGGGTGTTCAAGCTATGAGCGATTTATTCGAAGAAGACGGAAATCTTGTTAAACATCGTCGGGTCGGACTGGTTGCGCACCACTTTGGTCACATCTTCCAGTTTATCGATCTGGGCCATCATCTGTTCGAGGCGCTGATCGTCATTCACTAAGAGCCAGATGCGGCTCTGTTCGCTGCCCTGAATCGGCAAGCAGAGAATGCCTTCGACGTTAAATGCACGACGGGCAAACAGCCCGCAGACGTGGGTCATGACGCCAGGGTGGTTGCGGACGGTGAGTTCCAGAATGACGTTATCATGTTGCTTCTGCATGGTTTATTCCCCCACCATTTCAGTATTGGCCGCACCTGGTGGGACCATCGGATAGACTTTTTGCTGTGGATCGATACGCACGTGAATCAGCGCTGGTCCTGGGCGCGAAATCGCCGCCTGCAACGCCGCGTGCGGATCGGCTTCCGCGTTCAAATCGCAGGCGTGCAGACCAAAGCCTGCGGCGATCTGCATAAAGTTGATCATCCCCGGATAGGTCGCAGCAAACACGCCCTGCTTGTAGAACAGGCTCTGCTGCTGATGCACCAGACCCAGCGCTTCGTTGTTCATCAGAATGATTTTTACGTCTAACTGGTTTTCAGCCGCCGTCGCCATTTCCTGAATGTTCATCATCAGGCTACCGTCGCCGGAGAAGCAAATCACTTTGCGATCCGGATTGGCCAGCGCCGCGCCAACCGCCGCAGGCAGACCAAAGCCCATCGTCCCCAACCCGCCGGACGTCAACCACTGGCGCGGACGGTTCAGCGGATAAGCCTGCGCGGTCCACATCTGGTGCTGACCCACGTCGGTGGTGATGATGGCGCTGTCGTCAACGCAGGTGGCCACGGCGTTGATCAGCCCGTAATGGCTCAGCGGATCGCCTTCGGTCGGGATCGCGCTCGGGAACTCCCGTTGCAAATCGGCCACCAGCTGGCACCATTCTGTGTTTTCAGTGGCATGGGTTTGCGGAATTAACTGCGCCAGAACCTCGGCCACATCGCCCTGAATCGCCACGTGCGGCTGCTTAATTTTGCCCAGCTCAGAGCGATCGATGTCGACGTGAATGATTTTGGCGTTCGGGCAGAACTGCTCGGTTTTACCAATCGCCCGGTCATCAAAACGTGCACCGAGAACAATCAACAAATCAGACTCTTGCAGTATATAGTTAGTGCTGCGCGCGCCGTGCATCCCCAGCATGCCCAACGAGAGCGGGTGCGCTTTGGGCAGCATGCCCAGCGCCATTAAGGTCATGGTGGTTGGCAGATGGGCTTTTTCAGCAAATTCGCGAACGGCTTCAGACGCGTCAATGGCGCCACCACCTAAATAGAGCACCGGCCGTTTGGCCGCGTTAATCATCGCCGCCGCGTCACGTATGCTGTCGGCGCTAAATTCCGGCGCGGCCGCACGGTCACCCGGCTCCGGGAAAACGTCGATATCGATTTCAGCGGTTTGCACATCCTTAGGAATGTCTATCCACACCGGGCCTGGGCGGCCGGATTGTGCGATACGAAACGCATCGCTAATAACCTGCGGTAATTCAGCGATATCGCGAACTAAATAGTTATGTTTGGTGATGGGGATAGAGATGCCGTAGGTGTCGACTTCCTGGAACGCATCGGTGCCGATCATCGAAGAAGGGACCTGGCCGGTGATACAAATCAGCGGGATGGAGTCGAGACGCGCATCGGCGATGGCGGTGACCAGGTTGGTCGCGCCCGGCCCGCTACAGGCCATGCAGACTGCCGGTTTGCCCTGTGTGCGCGCCATACCTTGCGCGATAAAACCTGCGCCCTGTTCGTGACGTGCCAGTACATGGCGGATTTGCGTGCTTTGGCTTAACGCGTCATACAGCGGAAGAACGGTGCCGCCCGGAATGCCCGCAACGATGGTAATGCCCTGTCGTTCCAGTAAGTGAACGATTAACTGCGCGCCCGTAAAGCGCGTCTTTGAGGATGTTGTGCCCGAACTTGCCATGCTCCAGTCCTTTTCTTCTGAGCCAGCTTTCCGGGGGAGGGTCTAAACGAAAAACCCCGCCCGGTTTGCGCCGGCGGGGTTTTGGATTCGTGTGTTGATCCAGTCCCTACGGCGCATTGCCGACGACCACCACCACACGCACGACGACCACTGCGGCAGGTTGCGCAGTTTTTAGTAGGGTCGAAGTGAAGATGGATGAAGTCATTGGGGACCTGTGTTTGGAATCATTGATTGAATTTATACAAACACAGGTTTTCGGGCGTGACAATGGAAATATTTTCATCTGAGTAAAAATGCGTCAGAGATCACGTTTCAGTACGTTGCTCGCTCATTCCAGGAGTCACTATAGATGACATTGCCGTCGCAATGCTTCCAGGTGATTTTCTCGTAGCGTATGAGAACCATTTCAAGGTGTGTTCCGGTGTTTGCGCCGGGATACAGGTCTGGTGTGATTGAAGCTATTTTCACATTTTCCAGGAGGATATTAAAATATTCCTGTTCGAAACCCGCCTCATTAATCTGATACATCTTAAAGGTGGCTAACTGGAGCGTTCTTCCCGTGCTCAGCGCGCGAAAGAGAAGCGGAGTTACACGATCAAATTCTTTCTGGAACATGATGGGCATGTGTATACGCGTGCCCGTCAATTTCGCGGTATTCCCGTCGACTGGGATGTTGACATTATGAGTGAATGATTTGAGTTCAATTGCACCTTCACGCCCTAACACAACGCAAGGGCCAATCATGGGAGAACCATTTTCATCTGTTAAAAATAAATAAGCTGGGTTTGACATATAAAGTCATTTTTATAAAACTTAATCGTACTTATCAAAGCGGTCGAAAATTATCGGATGAACAATAATAAATACAATGATAGAAATGAATGTTAGTAATACCCAGTGGTTAGGCACCAACCACAGAAACAAAGAGGCGCACGCAAAAATATAAACAGGGAATAAAACATCCGCAAATAGAATTGATAACAGACTCTTAAACATGCCCCTTGTCCTTTAAGTCGTTATAAATTGCATCGAAATCCTTATAGAATCCCATTTGAACCTTATTAATGAATTCAGACAGGAAAGGCTCAAAAAAGTAGTAAAGCATCTCCAGTTGTGTGGCATACAGGGTCGCGTAATACTTAGGGTCCTGCGTTTTCAGGCGACGGGCAGCAAGAGCGCACTTCTGTTCCGTTCCAATCAATTGAAGCGCCATGACAACGTTAGGTACGCGGCGTGCAAGCCGCTCGACGACAATTTCAGACAGCAAGCCTGATTCGGAAAGGGATTTGGCCAGCCCCATGCTATCGCTAAACGCGCGGCCTTGCTGGTCGGTATGTTATTAACAAGCCCGGTTACTTTTGAATCCATCTTTCGAACGCGATTTTGTTCATTTCCATTTTCAGAATCGGTAATAACACTTTCAAAATAAAGATAGAGCATGTGTGCTATCACATCGCGATAACGGTAAAGCGAGAGAATGGAGAGATACATCCTCTTTTCTTCTGAGAGAAGCTCGTCACACACATCGTGATAGCTGGGGATTAAGCATGATGAGTACCAGCTCACACGTTCCATTCCTGAGTAAATATCAGAGCCGATCCCCTTTAATGCTCTCCATGTTCCTGCAACACCTTGCTGTCCATAAATAGCCAACTGCCTGTCGCTCTGGAACTTCATCTTTAAATAATCAGATGCTTGCATAATTTATCCACACAATGATTGCGGCTATAGAAATATACATTGAAAAGTCCAGAAATTCAAACCGGTAAAGTTGTCTTACATAAACATTCACATAAAAAAAAAGTTATCTCGATTTTATTTATTACGATTATGGGCGAAACAGGTTTATTACTTGAGGGGCATTAGCGGTTTATATTAGTTCACACATTTAGCACTGTTATCATTACAAAATGAGTCTAATATCTATTCATAAATAGAGTTGCTTAAGCGATCCTGGCTAGTTCACAGCGAAGCCAAATAGCAGAACCCTCCTTTATCCAGCAGTTTTTTATGGCCAGACCAGAAAACAAAAAACCCCGCCTAAGCGAGGTTTTTATCAGGGTTTTGCAGTTGGTCGCCGCAGAACACACTGTGTTACGTCAACGCAAAAAGTATACGCGATCGCAGACGAACGCGCAATTCAGGCACGGATTTTGACGTTTTTGAGTATGGATCGGCTTCACGTTTTTGTCCATAAAATACTGTTCATGCATACAGCATTTATCTATACTGAGGGTGTTCGCAGTGAGCGAGGGGGCCGCAGTTCTACCGGCGCAACGAAGTCCTGGCTGAAACGGGTGGTGCCGTCAGTGCCTTAACCCCCTGAAGTGAGCACACTGTGTTACGTCAATCCAGGTGCTGGCCACAGGCGGCGGAAAGGTTCGCCAGCATCGTGCTCCTTTTAACCAAAAGGAGACGCGTATGGGCGTCGTGGATATGGTCATACTTATCCTCAAACTCATTGTTGCTGTACTGCAACTGCTTGATGCTGTCCTGAAATACGTTCGGTAATTCAGGTTCAAGTCGCACCTGAGAGGGGCGGGCAACCGCCCCTCTTTAATCACGAGGGAATGCTATGTCGCGTTTGTTAATTGAACCTATTACGCCTGATGAACCGGGCTATATCGCTCTAAAGGCAGAAAGCCTCGCGCTACATTTCAACATGCTGCGCAGGCTCGAAGAGAACTGGCAGCGCGGCGAAAACCGCTTCAACGCGCCGGGTGAAAAGCTGCTGGGCGCCTTTCTTAACGGGAAGCTGGTCGGCGTGTGCGGAATTAACCGCGATCCCTTTAGCCAGCAGCCTCGGGCGGGGCGCATTCGTCATCTGTACATCAGCGAAAAGTGCCGCGGTCTGGGGATCGGCAAACAGCTGCTTGCCGTGGTGATGGCCGATGCCAGCATCTGGTTTGATTTCCTCAATACCCACGCGCCAGAGGCTGCGTACGGATTTTACCATCGTGCCGGGTTTAACCTGGTCGCCGATGAGCCGCGCATCACCCACCGCCTTTTTTGCGCGGTATAACGCGCCCGTTTACCGTAGCCTGCTGGCAACATAAGTTGCCGAGCATTGTTTATAAATCCTGCCTTTCCCCGCTCAATCATTCACCTTTGCAATGATTAATTTGTCGCGTCTGTGTGGTAGATTCCACGCGAATTTACGGCAAAATGCAGTCACTTATTCTTCATTTATCACTTTTGGCGAACGTATTGAGCGACATGAAAAAACAACGGAACGTTAATTTACTGTTGATGCTGGTGTTACTGGTGGCTGTCGGTCAGATGGCGCAAACCATTTATATTCCGGCCATTGCAGACATAGCAAAGGATCTCAGCGTGCGCGAAGGCGCGGTCCAGAGCGTGATGGCTGCCTATCTGCTCACCTATGGCGTATCGCAACTCTTCTACGGTCCGCTTTCCGACCGCGTCGGGCGTCGTCCGGTAATTCTGGTTGGGATGTCGATTTTCATGCTCGCCACAGCGATTGCCATGACGACACACAGCCTGCCCCTTCTGATTGCCGCCAGCGCGCTGCAAGGCATGGGAACCGGCGTGGGCGGCGTGATGGCCCGAACGCTGCCGCGCGATATGTATCAAGGCACGCAGCTGCGCCACGCTAACAGCCTGCTGAACATGGGCATTTTGGTCAGTCCGTTGCTGGCTCCGCTGATTGGCGGCGTGCTGGACAGCATCTGGTCATGGCGCGCCTGTTACGCTTTCCTGCTGATACTGTGCATCATCGTCACGTTCAGCATGGCGCGCTGGATGCCCGAGACGCGTCCGACTGGCGCGCCGCGCACAAAACTTATCGCCAACTATAAAACGCTTTTCGGTAACGGGGCGTTCAGCTGTTATCTGCTGATGTTAATTGGTGGTCTGGCGGGCATTGCGGTGTTCGAGGCCTGCTCCGGCGTGCTGTTGGGCGCGGGTTTGGGTCTGAGCAGTATGGTGGTAAGTATTCTGTTTATCCTGCCGATTCCGGCGGCATTTTTTGGCGCATGGTTCGCCGGTCGCCCGAATAAGCGCTTTTCGACGCTGATGTGGCAATCGGTGCTCAGCTGCTTGCTGGCCGGCGTGATGATGTGGATCCCCGGGTTGCTTGGCGTGATGACGGTCTGGACGCTGCTGATCCCCGCCGCGCTGTTCTTCTTTGGCGCAGGCATGCTGTTCCCGCTGGCCACCAGCGGCGCGATGGAGCCGTTTCCCTTCCTCGCTGGCACCGCGGGCGCGCTGGTGGGCGGCTTACAAAATATCGGTTCCGGCGCGCTGGCCTGGCTTTCAGCGATGATGCCACAGACCGGTCAGGCTAGCCTTGGCCTGCTGATGACACTGATGGGGCTACTGATTTTACTTTGCTGGCTACCGCTGGCGTCACGTGAGCCGCATCACGAGCAGATGGTTTAACCGCATGATGGTCCGGCATCTCGTCGGGCTTTTCGCAAACCGGTGTCATCATCACCTGCAATAACGGTTCTGGTGCCGACCGCCACGCCCCCTCTTCCCCGTCATAAAACTGAAAATCCGCGTTGATGGCGTAGGGAATTTTGGCCTGTTGAAGCTCGCAAGCCATAAAGCTGGCGAATGCCATCTGTTCCACCGACGGCGTCAGGCGGCTGGATTCACCCACGCCCCAACCGCCCACCCAACTGACGTGTCCGGTTTTTTGCTGCCAGCGCAGCGCCGCATTGATCCGGCTACGAATAGCCGATTTCTCTGCCGCCGTACCCGACGTCCACGGGTATTTGCCGTTATTTTTGAGCGGTCCCCACGGGAAGATATGCCATTCAGCCAGCACATAGTTTTGGCTGTGTGCGGGGAGTTTCAGGCTGGACAGGTCCTCCGGTGCCGCGCGTAAGCGCGGAGCGACAAAAATCATTCTTTGCGCATCGATGCCGTGAACGGTTTTGATCGTTTTTTCGTAGACGCGATTCAGGGAAGCCAGATTGTGATTCAGCTTATCCGCCGGCTCATAAATCAGGTCAAACCCCAGCAACGGCGAGCTTTTCTCGAAGTAGTGCGCCACGGCAATCCACCAGTTCACCACCTCTTTTTCGTTTTCCGCTTTCGGGTCATTTTTATATTCATCAGCCTGATAGGCGATAATCGGAATGACGCCGTAGTGATCGCAGGCCTCCACCAGTTTGCGAAGATGGATCAGACGCGCTTCCGTGGGTTCACCCGCCACGCGAATGCGGACATGGGTAAAACCTTTCGCACGAAAATCGCGGACCACCAGCGGATCAAACTCACGGATACCGCGCTCGGTGCGTGCCCAGTCAACGTCGATACCCACGCCGAGCTGCTGCGCATAGCGCGCAGCCGTCAGCGGGGGATCGGCAGCAAAACAGAAGCCTGCAGAGAAAATGAGCGCAGCAGCAATCAACGGTTTTAACACGGTTAACCTTGCGTAAAATCGAAAGCAATACTCTGTATTTAGCACGCTTTTTCGTGAATGGTGTAGAGTCAAAGCGAACTTATTCTGAGAAAAATGATGAATACAACTGCAATCAGCCCGCTCATCGCCCAGTTTCCTTTGGTCGACGATCTTATCGCCCTGAAAGAGACAACCTGGTTTAATCCGCGCACCGCTACGCTTGCCGAGGGTTTGCCGCATGTGGGTCTCACACAGACGGATGTTGACGATGCCCATGCGCGTCTGGCGCGTTTTGCACCGTATCTGGCAACAGCATTTCCAGAAACGGCTGAGAAAAACGGCATTATCGAATCTGACGTGGTGGCTATCCCTTCCATGCATAAGCGCCTGGAAAAGGCATCTGGTGAAAAAATCCCTGGCACGCTGCTGCTAAAAAAGGACAGCCACCTGCCCATTTCCGGCTCCATCAAAGCCCGTGGCGGGATTTACGAAGTGCTGACCCATGCCGAAAAACTGGCGCTTGGAGCCGGATTGCTGTCGTTAACCGACGATTACCGCGTTTTACTGGAACCGCGCTTTACGGGTTTTTTCAGCAACTACAGCATCGCCGTCGGGTCCACCGGTAATCTGGGCATGTCGATCGGGATCATGAGCGCGCGCATCGGCTTTAAGGTGACGGTGCATATGTCCGCCGACGCCCGCGAATGGAAAAAGGCGAAACTACGCAGCCATGGCGTAGAAGTGGTTGAGTATGAACAGGATTACGGCGTCGCCGTTGAGTAGGGGCGTAAAGCCGCCGAAAGCGATCCGAACTGTTTCTTTATCGATGACGAAAACTCGCGCACGCTGTTTTTAGGCTATGCGGTGGCGGGCGCGCGTTTGAAAGCGCAATTCGCAGCGCAGGGACGGGTCGTGGATGCGGAACATCCGCTGTTTGTCTATCTGCCGTGTGGCGTCGGCGGCGGTCCCGGTGGTGTCGCGTTCGGGCTGAAGCTGGCGTTTGGGGATAACGTTCACTGTTTCTTTGCCGAGCCAACGCATTCGCCTTGCATGCTGTTAGGCGTTTACACCGGCCTGCACGACGAAATTGCGGTGCAGGATCTGGGGATCGATAACGTAACGGCGGCGGACGGGCTGGCCGTGGGGCGTGCGTCGGGATTTGTGGGCCGCGCGATGGAGCGCCTGCTGGACGGATTCTACACCCTGTCAGATCAGAGTATGTACGACATGCTGAGCTGGCTGGCGCAGGAAGAAGGCATCCAGCTTGAGCCGTCAGCGCTGGCGGGTATGGCCGGGCCGATTCGCGTCTCAGCGAGCAAAAAATACGTGCTGGATAAAACAACACACCTGGTCTGGGCGACCGGCGGCGGCATGGTTCCGCAGGATGAGATGGCAAAATATCTTGCGAAGGGAAGATGATTTTTCTGTGGCTGGCGTATTTCTTTTCTGGAGAGCATCAGCCGCACAGGTTTAACGCCTGGGGTTTATGTTCCTAAAAACAGAAAGATTTGCTGTATGTGCGTGACCGCAAACAGTAATGCGAGAGAGAGCACTGCGAGAGCAATCAGGAATTTGTCACGCACGGCTTTCGGCTGCACGAAATCAGCGTGATTCACGTCCATCACATTGCGGCTGCGGGTGTAGCGCCACAAAATAACCCCGACCAAGGCCAGCACTACCATCGATATCCAGAACGGCAGCCCCGTACGATGCCAGTTGTGCTTGATCGCCAGCGCAATCAGCGCGCCGTAACCCAGCATTGTGCGCAGCCAGGCGAGTGAAGTGCGCTCCGGTTGCAGGCCGGGATCGGCCTCGCGCCGCGCTTTGCGGCTATCCACCATAAAACACCAGCGCCATTACCACGGCCGCTACCGACAGCAACATCACGCTGATGATAAACAGCCCGCGCGTATAGGGCAGGTCTTGCTTCAGGCGCATCGCTTTTTCATTGCGCAGCCAGCGCAGATACCCGTAGATCGCCAGGATGCCTGCGAACAGGCAGAGCAGTAACGCCAGCACTTCGCGAATCAGCGGGGTGGCGAAATCCGGGGCGAGCTGATCCAGCCCAACGCCCGCCGCCAGAAAGCCCAGCGCAGTGCGGATCCACGCCAAAAATGTACGTTCGTTTGCCAGCGAAAAGCGATAATCGGGCGCTTCGCCGAAGCGGGAAATTCTCATGAAAACTCCTTGTCGTGCCGCATGCTGGCCTCAGCATAGCGTAAATCGAGACGGACAAGGAGACCGGCATCAGGACGATGCCGGTGGTCAGGATTAATGCAGTTCTGGCCAGTAATCTTTATTAGCGTCGATCAGGTCATCAAGAATGGCTTTCGCCACAGAAGCGCTCGGCACGGTTTTCGACAGCGTAATCGCCTGCCACAGTTTGGTGTATGAGCGCTGTTCCCAGGCATCAACCACCAGTTTTTCGACGGCCACCTGCTGGCCCATCAGCCCTTTCTGGAAGTGCGGAATATCACCCACGGTTAACGGTTCCGGGCCATTTTTGCCCACCAGGCACGGAATTTCGACCATCGCGTCCGCATCAAAGTTATGGATAGCGCCGTTGTTTGGCACAATCAGCAGCATGCGTTCTTGTGTGTTGAAGGCGATAGCGGTCGCCAGATCAACGATGTACGACGCATGTTCGTCGATTTCCAGCTCACCGGCGGAGGATTTCCCGGCTTCGATAATCGCCCGGCAGGAGCTGAATACGTGCTTCTCACGGTGATCCATCACTTCATTCGCCCGGGTGCGTTCTGGATTGGAGTGTGCCACCACGTAGTCCGGGAAAAGGTAATATTTCAGATAAGTGTTTGGCATCGTGTCCGGGTCCAGCGCCTGAACGTCTTTCGCCTTGGCAAAGGTATCGTTCCAGCTCGCTTCGGTATGCACATCGTCAGACGGCGGCACATAGCCATGTTTCGCGACATATTCACGCAATTTCGGCATCAGATCGTTACCGTTTAAATCTTCAATCGACGTCCACCAGCCAAAGTGATTAAGACCGTAGTAACGCACACGCATCTCTTTGCGATCCTTCAGGCCGACAATCTGCGCCATGCGCCCTTCAATGCCGATCGGCATATCACAGATGTTGAGGATTTTGGCGTTAGGGCGCAGCCGACGGGTCGCTTCCGCCACAATCGCCGCTGGGTTGGAGTAGTTCAGCATCCACGCGTTCGGCGAGTATTGCTCCATATAATCCACCAGCTCAAGGACGCCACCAATAGAGCGCATACCGTAGGAGATCCCGCCAGGACCGCAGGTTTCCTGACCCAGCACGCCGTGACGCAGCGGGATTTTTTCGTCTTTTTCACGCATCGGATATTTGCCGACGCGGATATGCGCCATCACAAAATCAACGTCGGTAAACGCCGCTTTCGGGTCGGTGGTATAACTAAAATCGACCTCGGGTGCCTGTTCCTGAAGAATAATTTTGCACGCCTCGGCGATGGTTTCCTGACGTGCGCCGTCGTTGTCATAGAATTTCAGCGCGCGGAGCGGAAAGCGATCGCGGTTTGCTAACAGCATCAGAACGATACCCGGTGTAAACGTGCTGCCGCCGCCTGCGATAACAACTGAGAATTTTTTCATGATACAGCCTCTGTCATGGTGGAAGATTCAAGGGGGGAAGGCGTTTTCATCAGCGATTCAAGCTGATCGCGCACCTGCGGGACGTGCAGCCCGACAATCACCTGAATGCCGTTGCCGCGACGCACCACGCCGTGGGCGCCAAGGGATTTGAAGACGTCGTCACTTTGTGTGTTTGCCATATCGACCAGCGTGATACGTAGCCGGGTGGCGCAGTTATTGATGCTTTCGATGTTGCCCGCCCCGCCCAGTGCCTGCAGATAGCCCACTGCCTGGCCTGCGGAGGTATTCGCCGCAACGGTGGTTTGCTCACGTGCAGCCTTGTAGTCGGCCTTGCTGTAGAGTTTGATTTCACTCTCTTCGCGGCCCGGCGTTTTGAAGTTGAAGCGTTCAATCAGCGTTTTAAAGATGATGAAATAGAGCGCGGTGAAGCACAGGCCGATGCCTATCTGGGTGAACATCATCGAGGCATGGTTGTGGAACATCGGGATCCAGTTTTGTGGCAGGAACTGGTCAAGCAACCCGCCGCCCATGTTGCCCACCACGCCGAAGATGTACATCACCATCGCCATAGTGGCAGCCAGAACGGCGTGAACGGCAAACAGCAGCGGCGATATAAACAGGAAGGTGAATTCAAGCGGTTCGGTAATGCCCACCAGCATGGCGGTGAGCGTGGCGGGGATCAGCAGCCCGGCAACTTTGACGCGGTTTTCCTTTGCTGCGGTGTACCACAGCGCCAGCGCAATCCCGACAGAGCCAAACACCTTAGAGTTACCGTGCAAGGCAAAGCCGCCTTCCGGGAACAGGGTTTTCAGCGGTTCGGTGCTCTTGCTAAATTCCTGTAAGTGCTGCGCCCAGTACACCTGTATGCCGCCCTCTACCGCTGCCGGACCGAAAATAAACGGACCATAGACAAAGTGATGCAGTCCGGTTGGAATCAGAATGCGTTCCAGGAAGGTATAAACCCACACCCCAAGCGCCCCGGCTGAGCGTAAAAAGACCTGAAGGGATTCAATACCCATCTGAACTTTCGGCCAGCCGAGCAGCGTGAGCCACGCACACGGAATCATCACAAAGAAAGCGATGATCACCACAAACGAAGTACCCTGGAATATGCCAAGAAAGACGGGAAGCTGTTTATCGAAATAGCGGTTGTGAATCGCCGTCACCAGACCGGAAATAACAATCGCGCCAATAATGCTGGTATCGAGGGTTTTGATACCGGCGATCATCGCCAGCCCGCTTCCTGCAGTGGGTTCGGCCATAAAGTTCACGCCAAAGAAATGACCCCAGGTCATTCCCATCGCGTTAATAAAGTAGTTCCAGGTCAGGAAGCTAATCAGCACCGCCAGACAGGCTCGGCCCTGAGCCTGTTTAGCCAGACCAATCGGTAAGCCAACGGCGAAAATAAGCGGCATATTACGGAACACCGCCCAGCCGCCCTCTTCAATAATATGAATAATCTGTGCAAATAAATGATCGGGTGCAGTTAATGCCTCGCCCACAAAAAGCGGATTGCGCAGCATGATGGCAATACCGACGACAATGCCTGCGAAGGGAAATAACAGCACCGGGGTAAACATAGCGCCGCCAAAACGTTGTATTTGACTGAGCATATTAAATCCTCATTTAACAACCTGTAGGAGTAGAGGCCTTTATGGTTTTTTGCTGGCCTGAAATCAGAATAAGAATTTGCTCAGTCGTTAACATCGCGCGCCGCTGCGATTCGTGATCGTATTCATGGTTTTATTTTGCTCAGTGAGGTCTACTTTTTACTTAAAATCTGGACATGTTTGAGCGGAATGACCGGATAAATAGGGGCAGAGAGGTCTACAGGTGATCTACAAATCTATTGCTGACAGATTACGTTTGCGGCTGAATTCATCCGACTACAATATCGGCAGCCCCTTACCCGGTGAGAAAACGTTGGCGCAGGAGTTTGGCGTCGCGCGTATGACCATCCGCAAAGCCCTGGATCTGCTGGTGAGCTGGGGCCTGGTGGTACGTCGCCATGGCAGCGGCACCTTTGTGGCGCGAAAAGACGTCCATCATGAAACCACCAACCTGACGGGGTTAGTGGAGGTGCTGCGCCAGCAGGGAAAAGAGGTGCAGAGTAAGGTGTTGCAGTTTGAAGTGATGCTCGCGCCGCCTGCCATTGCCAGCCAATTGCGCATTCAGATTGATGAGCGGATCTATTTTTCGCGCCGGGTGCGTTACGTCGAGGGGAAACCGCTGATGCTGGAAGACAGTTTTATGCCCGTAAAACTGTTCCGTCATCTTTCGCTGGCGCATCTTGAAGGGTCGAAGTTTGATTATATTGAGAAAGAGTGCGGGATAACGATCAGCGGCAACATTGAGAGCCTGACACCGGTTTTAGCGGATAAACAACTTGCTAACTATATGAACTTACCTGAGCATACGCCGCTGCTGCGGATAACGTCTCTTTCCTACAGCGACAGCGGCGAGTTCCTCAATTATTCCGTGATGTTCCGCAATACCAGTGATTACCAGGTGGACTACCATCTGCGGCGCATCCATCCGGAGGCGCTATTAGCCCATCCCCCAGAACAGCACGGCCAGTAGCTGCGGGGTGATGATGCGCAGGAACATCACCAGCGGATAAACCGTGGCATAGGACAGCGCTGCCGCGCCACTGGTGGCGTGCAGGTTATTGGCAAAGGCCAGCGCAGGCGGATCGGTCATCGAACCGGCCAGCATGCCGCACAGCGTCAGGTAGTTCATGTTGGTGAAGATCCGCGCCAGAATCCCGATCGTCAGCAGTGGAACGGCGGTGATGAAAAAGCCGTAGCCAATCCAGCTGATGCCCTCGCCGTGGGCCAGCGTATCTATAAAATCACCGCCCGATTTTAGCCCGACAACGGAAAGAAACAGCACGATGCCCAGTTCGCGCAACGCCAGGTTCGCGCTCGGTGGCATAAACCAGTACAGCTTTCCGATGCAGCCGATACGCCCAAGAATCAGCGCCATGATCAGCGGCCCGCCCGCCAGGCCAAGCTTCAGCGCCACCGGAAAACCCGGCACATACAGCGGAATAGACCCGAGCAACACGCCAAGCCCAATGCCGATAAACACCGGCAGCATCTGTACCTGCTGCAATTTTTGCTGAGCGTTGCCCACCATATCCGCCACCGCGTCGATAGACGACGGACGCCCCACCAGATTAAGGATATCGCCAAACTGCAGGCTGGCATCCGGGCTGGCGACCAGTTCCACGCCCGCGCGATTTAGGCGGGAGATAACGACGTCGTAGCGCTCTTTTACCTGCAAATCGCGGATTTTCTTGCCCAAAACCTGTTCGTTCGTGACCACCACACGCTCCACACGCATGTCGGTTCCGCGGGTGGAAAGAGAGGTTTCAACCTCCTGGCCGATCACCAGCTGCGCGCTGTGTAAATCACCCGGTTGCCCGACCAGATGCAGTAAATCGCCGATTTGAATGACGGTTCCTGGCGACGGCACCATCAGCATATCGCCGCGTTTGAGGCGCGAGCAGATGATGTTGATACTGTTCAGAATCGGGACATCCTGAATCGCCATATTGCTGAGGTTAGGGTTTTCGACACGGATATTGATGGTTTTGATCAGCGCGTGGCCGTTGGTCATCGCAGATTCGTGCTTTTTGGCTTCATCGTCAACGTTGATGCGAAACAGAACGCGCACCAGCCACATGGTCAGCAGAATCCCGCAGATCCCGAACGGATAGGCCATCGCATAGCTCATCCCCATCTGGTCTACGACGTCAGGGGCGATGCCCAGATCGCGCAATATTTGTTGTCCAGCCCCCAGCGCTGGCGTGTTGGTGACCGCACCGGAGAAAATCCCCAGCACCACCGGCAGCGGTATCTCGAAGAGTTTATGCAGAATAGCGGTCACTACGCCGCCCATCACCACAATCCCGAGCGCAAAGAGGTTGAGCCGTAGGCCGGAGACGCGCAGAGAGGCGAAAAAACCCGGACCGACCTGGATGCCGATGGTGTACACAAAGAGGATCAGGCCGAATTCCTGAATGAAATGCAGCATCTCAGCACTGAGCGTGATGCCCAGTTGCTCGGCAAAATGGCCAATAAAAATCCCGCCGAACAGCACCCCGCCGATGCCAAGCCCAACACCACGAATTTTGATATTGCCAATCCACAGCCCTACCACCGCCACCAGGGCCAGCACGCTAACCGTTAATGCGATATCACTCATGATCGATTCCCTGAGCATAACCTGAGTTATTTTAAGGATTCTCTCAGAGCGTGAGGGGGTTGTATGGGCGATGGCGCACAAAAAAGCCCTGCCGAGGCAGGGCTTTATCTTTTCACCCTCTCCCTGTGGGAGAGGCCGGGGTGACGGCATCACCCCGTAGGGGATTAGCTGTTCAGTGCCGGACGGTCGCTGATGGCGATACGCTGCGGAGCCAACGCTTCGGGCACGTTACGGGTCAAATCGATATGTAACAGCCCGTTGGTAAAGGTCGCACCGGTGACTTCCATATGGTCGGCCAGCGTAAAGCTCAGGCTGAACGGCTGAATAACCAGACCCTGATGCAGCCATTTGGTCTCGGTTTCCGGTTTTTCAGGCGTCCCTTTCACCGTTAAACGCGTGCCTTCGAGCTGGATATCCAAGTCGTCCTGACGGAACCCGGCCAGCGCCAACGTGATGCGATAGTGGTTGTCATCGCTTTTTTCGATGTTGTACGGCGGGAAAGCCTGATGTTCAGCGGTGCTTTGCAGGGCGTTAGCCAGTTTGTCAAAACCGATCCACTGACGCAGAAGTGGGGATAAATCATGATTACGCATACTATTTTCTCCTTCTGAGAAGCGAGTGCAGCACTTTTTTTGTGCGCAGTTATACCTGCAAATCCGGATGGATTCGCATTTGCTCCCTTACGGCAAGCAATTCTGGGTGGGCCGCCAGCGCGACCCGCTTAATTAGTTAATCTCGATACGGCGCGGTTTTTTCTCTTCCGGAATCACACGTTCCAGATCGACAAACAGCAGACCGTTCACCAGGTTTGCACCTTTAACATGAATGTTTTCGGCGAGCTGGAATTTGCGCTCAAAGTTGCGCTCAGCGATACCCTGGTAAAGATAGGTGCGCTCTTTTTGCTCGGCCGTATGTGCGCCTTTCACCACCAGCAGGTTGTCCTGCGCGGTGATCTCCAGTTCGCTTTCAGCAAACCCGGCGACAGCAATGGCGATGCGGTAGTGGTTTTCGTCCACCAGTTCAACGTTATAAGGAGGGTAGCCGTTGCTCTGGCTTTGATTATTTTCTAAGTGGTTGAACAGACGGTCAAAACCAATAGCAGAACGGTAAAGCGGAGATAAGTCGAAATTACGCATAAATCAAAGCTCCTGAAATCAGCAAGTCATTTTTGCCTTCCACAATGGACAGGCCACTGAGCCACCAAACACCCCGCAGGCGTGTTCGTTCTTGGGCTACACACATAAAATGGGTCTGCTTGCGTTCTTTTCAAGACTCAACGTGTAAGATTTTTTTGCACTTTGCTGACACTCGCATAGACTTGGGGCTACAGCACAAAGGGTTAAACTGCGATGGCTGCCACAGAGCAGTGCTTTACAACTATTCATTTCGCACATGGCTCGCTATAAATTGATATCGCTATTCTATCGGGCCATTAACGTTGATTAACTGATGATGAAAAATGTTCTGATAAAGCTGACAGCGTGCAGCGTGATGGTTTTACTTTGCGGGTGTTCGAGCGTGATGTCTCACACCGGCGGTAAAGAAGGAACATATCCTGGCACGCGCGCCAGCGCTGCGATGATTTCGGATGACGAGACAAACTGGGGCACCAAATCCCTGGCAATCCTGGATCTGCCTTTTACGGCAGTGATGGACACGCTATTAGTCCCATGGGATCTGTTCCGCACCGACAGCTCCGTGCGCTCACGGGTCGAAGCCAGTGAGAAACAGAATCTGGCGACCAATGCTGTTATCCCGCCTGCGGCAATGCCTGCCCCGTAATTACTTTCCGGTTTCCGTTACCCAAAGTTGACGGAAACCGGCCGTCTCTTCCATCCACGCGATAAGCTGTCCGTTCGGTGAAAAAACGATGGCGTCGCCTGATGGCGGGTTGCCATGATCGGACGTCAAAAAGGTCACTTTTCCGGTGAGTGAATCCGCAAGCGCAATGCGATTTTCCAGCACAAATCCAAGCGCATAGCCCGACGGGTGCCAGTTAAACGCCGACTGAATATCGCTGGCGTTATGCGTCAGCTGGCGCGGCTCTCCGCCCTCTGGTGCGATCAGCCACAGTTGCACTACGCCGTCATCATCGCGCATCAGGAACGCAATCTCTTTGGCCTGAGGATGACTGCGCACCCAATGGCGCGGGACATTGACCAGGCCCGGAAAGCGATTCTGATGGGTAAAGGTTAAACGACGCTGCACCACGCCGGCGGGCGGCACGGGCATCTTTTCAGCCGTTCCTTCCAGCGGTTCACTGCCAGCACGTTTCCAGCCCTGTTCATCTTTTGGCAGACGGACAATAAACAGTTCGGGCACTTTTTCGCCGCTGTTACTCAGCGTATCACCGATAAACGCTATACGATCGTTACCCACCCACCCTTCTTCGTAAGCTCGATTGATCTCATCGCTGCCTGGCAGCGGCGTCGGCGTCGTGCGGCTCACCAGCACGCTCCAGAATGCGCCTGCATATTCTCGCGGATGATTGCCGCGCGGCGTCACCGGGCCAAACGGTGCGGCCACGCCCACGTTGCGTAAATCAAGTTTTGCATCGCGCTCGTGCAGCACATGGTCGTTATAGGTAAAGCTGACAAACTGTCCGTTGGGACTAAAAACATGAACATGGCTGCCGCCGCGCAACGCGCCAGGCGTGTAGGGCGCGGTGATATCCATCGCATCGAGATTTTCGACCTGCGCATTTTGCACCGTCACACCCCGGCGGTGATGAAAATCGTACTGCCAGTTCGCATCCGGATTTTCCGGGCCATGGATAAACACGTACTTATCATCGGTCGGATGAACGGTCACCACGCCCACATGCGCGCCATGACCGAAACGATAAATTACCTCGCACTCGCCCGTTTCGACATTCACACGTTCAATGGTTTCACCGGTAAACGACGCGCCGGACGGGCGCACGTCAAACACCAGCCATTGGCTGTCTGCGGTCCAGGTGTTGATATTCGTGAGTTGATGATGGCGGGGAGCGAAAGTGATTTGTTTCATGGGGATACCCTGATGCGCGGTTATCGCATCAGGGTAAAGCATCGCAAAGCATTAGCCTACACGTTTCACATCGCCAACCAGCAGGATGTAAGAGAGCGCGCCGATCAGCGCCACGGCGGCGATATACACCAGCGCCGGGCCAAAGCCGTAATCCTGCGCCAGATAGCCCACCACCAGTGGAACCGTGATCCCGCCGAGGCCGCCAACGAAGTTAAAAACGCCGCCCGTCAGGCCGATCAGGCGCATCGGTGCCAGCGACGACACCAGCGACCAGGTGATCGACGCAAAGCCGTTGCCGAAGAATGCAATCGCCATCAGGGTCATAATCCATACCGGATCGTTGGTGTAGTTTGCGCCCATAATGCAGGTCGAAATCAGCAGGCCGCAGATAATCGGCGTTTTACGCGCCACGCCCAGTGAATAGCCTTTTTTCACCAGCCTATCGGCCAGCCAGCCCGACAGCAGCACGCCGAAGAACGCGGCCAGGAACGGCACGGTGGTCATAAATCCGGCCTTCAGCGCGGTGATACCTTTTTCCTGCGTCAGATAGTTCGGGAACCAGGTCAGGAAGAACCACAGCGTTGACGTGACCGCGAACTGCCCGATGTATACGCCCACCAGCTTGCGGTTGAAGACCAGTTTCCAGTCCGCTTTGGTCATCGGCTGGCGCGCTTCTTTTTTGGCTGGCGCGTCGCCATCGATCAGACCGCCGCCGTCACGAATATAATCCAGCTCGGCTTTGGTGATGCTTTTGGTCAGGCGCGGTGGCTGATAAACCTTAATCCAGATGAACGACCAGATAATGCCGATGCCGCCGGTGATAATAAACACCCAGTGCCAGCTCAGCAGTTCCTGAATCCAGATCAGCAGCGGCGTCAGGAATGCCAGACCGACAAACTGACCCGACGTGTAAAAGCCCACGGCGGAAGCGCGTTCGTGCTCCGGGAACCAGCTGGTGACCATCCGGTTATTGGTTGGGAACGCCGGTGCTTCGAAAATCCCGGTGATGGCGCGCAGGCCGATCAGCGACATCAAACCCGTCGCAAAACCCTGGAACAGCGTCGCCACTGACCAGCCGAATATCGCAATAAAATAGGTGAGTCGTGAACCCACGCGGTCAAGGAACCAGCCGCCGGGAATTTGGCAGAGCGTATAAAGCCAGGCAAACGCGGAAAACACGTAGCCCATTTCCGATTTAGTGATGCCAAATTCTTCCTGAATATGGGCCGACGCAACGGCAAGGTTGGCGCGGTCGACGTAGCAAATCACCACGGTAATAAAGATCATAATCAGCGTCAGATAGCGACGACGCCCTGGTTTTGCAGTAATAACTGGAATATCCATCGTAATCTGTCTCCAGATTTTGGGCATAGCGAAGCCGCTCACCATGCCCTGTAGTTTCAGAGGGTGTAATTATTTTTTTATTTAAAAAAGTAGCCGGAATGCGCTAAATAATTCGTGCTGGGGGAAGGCGGCAAGCTTTTGCATCCCCGGGAGCATACAAAAGTATGTGACCGGGGTAAGAAAGTGCAGCCAACACATCACCAGCGCGAAGTATGACGCGCATTTACCACTCGGCGACGGAGCCGTCGGCGTGACGCCATAACGGATTACGCCAGTCCGGTGCATTCTTACTCAGCTCAATGACTTTGGCTTCGTCGATTTCGACGCCCAGGCCCGGCTTCGTCAACGGTTTAAAGAAACCGCCTTCCATGCTGAAGTCTTCTTTGTTTTTCACGAAATCGAGCAATTCCGCGCCCTTGTTATAGTGGATGCCCATGCTTTGTTCCTGGAACACCGCATTGCGCGAAACAAAGTCCACGTGCAGACAGGCTGCCAGAGCGATCGGCCCCAGCGGGCAGTGCGGCGCTAGCGCCACGTCGTAGGCTTCTGCCATTCCGGCGATTTTGTAGCATTCGGTGATACCGCCTGCGTGTGACAGATCCGGCTGCAGAATGGCCAGGCCTCCGGCTTCCAGCACGCGTTTGAATTCGAAGCGCGAGAACATACGTTCACCCGCGGCAATCGGGATATGGGTTTGCGCCGCCAGTTTCGGATAGTACTCGGCCTGTTCCGCCAGGACCGGTTCTTCAATAAACAGCGGGCGATATTGCTCAAGTTCTTTGATCAGCACTTTTGCCATCGGCGCGCTGACGCGGCCGTGGAAATCGAGACCAAATTCAATTTCATTGCCGAAGGCTTCGCGGATCTGCGCCACGGTATTTACCGCTTTGTCTACCGCACGCGAGTTATCAATCACGCCCATCTCTTCGCAGCCGTTCAGCTTGAAAGTATCAAAGCCGATGTTGCGCAGAGTTTTAATTCCGTCGATCACTTCCGCCGGACGGTCACCGCCGACCCAGCTGTAGGCTTTGATTTTGTCGCGAACCAACCCCCCCATCAGCTGCCACACCGGCGCGTTCAGTACTTTGCCTTTGATGTCCCACAGCGCCTGATCGATACCCGCGATAGCGCTCATCAGAATCGGGCCGCCGCGGTAAAAGCCTGCGCGGTACATGACTTGCCACAGGTCGTTAATGCGCGCCGGATCCTGACCAATTAAGTATTCTTTTAGCTCGTGTACCGCCGCTTCTACGGTGCGTGCGCGGCCTTCGATGACCGGCTCACCCCAGCCCACGACGCCTTCGTCAGTTTCGATTTTCAAAAACATCCAGCGCGGGGGTAAACGGTATGTGGTGATGTTGGTTATTTTCATTTCACTGCCTCTCGATACGCCTTAACAAATGCGGCTGCCTGCTCTGCGGTACGTTCCACGGACTGTCCGGCGCGATACAAATCGCTGCCAAGGCCTGCGCCCACACAACCGGCTTTCAACCATTGCGCCAGGTTTTCTGGCGTCACGCCGCCCACAGCGAAGACCGGGACATCCGCCGGAAGCACGGCTTTCAATGCTTTGATGTAGTCCGGGCCGAAGGCTGACGACGGGAAAATTTTCAGCGCCTGCGAGCCAGCGTCCAGCGCGGTAAACGCCTCTGTCGCTGTGGCACATCCTGGGCAGACGGTCATGCCGTAACCGACCGCGCGGCGGATCACCTCTGGATTGATATTCGGCGTAACGATGAGCTTGCAGCCCATTTTCGCAAGCTGGTCCACCTGGTCAGGTTTCAGAACCGTACCGGCGCCAATCAGCGCTTTATGGCCGTAAGCATCAACGACCGCAGGAATGCTTTTTTCCCATTGCGGAGAGTTCAGCGGAATTTCGACCGCGTCAAAACCAGCGTCGATAACCGCGCCAACGTGCGCCAGCGCCTCGTCCGGCGTGATGCCGCGTAAAATCGCGATAAGAGGAAGATTAGTTTGCCACTGCATGAGCGATGCTCCTTATGCCTGCCTGAAATGCCGTATCGCCTGCCACGGTTGCAACCTTGCGCCCAATGGCGCTGAACGCCTGCTGGTAGCGCGACGTTAACGATGAACCGGCGACGATCGTGATGGCCTGCTCGCTGGCGATGAAATCGCGCATGCTGGCGACTTCTGCGCCAATCAGCAGGCCGGACAGAAATTCGCTGACCTCTTCACGCGGGAGATTTCCCAGCACGTGCGACGCGCGAACTTCAAAAAGTTGTGGCAAAACGGCAGGCGAGGCGAGACCGCGCTCAAGCCCGGTAGTGAACGCGTCAGGAGCGTTTTTTTGTTCCGGTAAACCTGCGCCCACCAGCGAATGACGCAGCAGTAAATGGTGCAGTTCACCGGTCATCACGGTGCGGAAATCGTGGATTTGCTCGCCATCCGCCAGCACCCATTTACAGTGGGTACCGGGCATCACGTACACAGAAGAAGGAGAAAGGAAGCGCGCGCCGAGCAGTTGGGTCTCTTCGCCGCGCATCACGTTATGGTTATCGTCGCGAGACACGCATAAGCCTGGAATGATCCACATCTTGTCGCCAACGGACGTTAACTGCTCGCCAATGGCAGAGAAATGAGCAGGAACAGGCAGGTACGGGGCTACTTTCCAGCCGACGTTGCTGCCGACCATTCCGGCCATAACCACCGGTGTGGCGCTATCGCGCCAGCCTGATGTCACCTCCGCTAACACCGCTTCGGGGGATTTACCGTTCAGGCGCGTGACGCCTGCTTCGGATTGCCTGCTTTCCAGGCATCCGTCGTCCTGATAAAGCCAGGCGCGCAGATTGGTCGATCCCCAGTCAATAGCGATGTAGCGAGATGTCATGTGATTTCCTTTAGCCTTCGTGTTGAGCTGGCGATCATGGTGAGCGCCGCCTGCTCTGCCGCATCGCTGTCCTGATGTCTTATCGCATCGAACAACGCTTTATGTTCCTGGAGCGTCTTCGGCATGTTGGCCTCATCGCCCATCCAGGTTCGTTCAAATACTGCGCGCTGTAGCGAGCTGATCGCGACGCTAAGCTGCTGCAAAACCGGGTTATGAACGGACTGCAACACCGCCTCGTGATAGCGAATATCCGCTTCGTTAAAGGCATCCCGATCCTGATTATTGGCAATCATGTCGTTGAGCGCCGACTCAATTTGCGCCAGATCGCCCGAGGTCGCGCGTTCCGCCGCCCAGCGTGCGATGGCCGGTTCCACCAGATTTCGCACTTCGCTCATCGCGCCAATCAGACGCGGGTCGTAGTCGTTTTCCAGTACCCACTGCAGGACATCGGTGTCCAGGTAATTCCACTGGTTACGCGGGGCAACAAACGCGCCACGGTAACGTTTCATTTCGATCAGCCGCTTCGCCATCAGCGAACGAAATACTTCGCGAATGATATTGCGCGAGGTTTCAAACTCTTCGCAGAGTTCGGCTTCTGCGGGCAATGGCGAACCGGGTACGTATTTGCCGCTCACAATCTGGTTGCCCAGCGTAATAACGATGCGGTCGGTTTTATTCAGCGTCATGGAGAGTCCTTGTGCTCTATGTGTCCATCACTACTTTACCGCGACTGCTGATTTTCGCCTCACTTTTGCAGTACAAACGTGAGGCTGTTCGTCATTGCCATGCCGGTAATGTAGTACAACACATATAAGTTGTACTACAATCGAGATCACAAAAAGAACAATTCATTAATCTGAAGGCAAAAAAAGCCCCGGTCTATAACCGAGGCTGATAAGTCGAAACAGGCTTAATTCAGGACAAATTTCTCGATGGCGTAGGCAACGCCGTCTTCCAGGTTAGATTTAGTCACGAAATTGGCAACCTCTTTCACCGACGGGATCGCGTTTTCCATCGCCACACCCATCCCTGCGTATTCGATCATCGCGATGTCGTTTTCCTGATCGCCCAGGGTCATGATCTCTTCCGGCTTAATGCCCAGCGCGTCGGCCAGCGATTTCACGCCAGTGCCTTTATTGACGCGTTTATCGAGGATTTCGAGGAAGTACGGCGCACTTTTTAGCACGGTATATTTCTCTTTTACCTCCGCAGGAATGCGGGCAATCGCCTGATCCAGAATCGCGGGCTCGTCAATCATCATGACTTTCAGGAATTGCGTGCTCGGATCCATTTTCTCGGCTTCGCAGAACACCAGCGGAATGGTGGCGACAAAGGATTCATGCACGGTGTAGTAGCTGATATCGCGGTTGGCGGTGTACAGCGTATTGCGATCGAGTGCGTGGAAATGGGAACCGACTTCGCGGGACAATTTTTCGAGGTAAAGGTAATCGTCATAACTCAATGCCGTTTGCGCCACGGTGCTGCCATCAGCGGCTTTCTGAACCAGCGCGCCGTTATAGGTGATGCAGTAATCACCCGGTTCATTCATGTGCAGCTCTTTCAGATAGCTGTGAACGCCGGCGTAGGGACGGCCCGTGGTCAGCACCACATTCACGCCTTTTGCGCGCGCGGCGGCAATCGCCTTTTTAACAGCAGGAGAAATAGTGTGGTCCGGCAGCAGCAATGTGCCGTCCATGTCGATTGCAATGAGTTTAATGGCCATGAGATCCCCGATTTAAATGAGTCTGTCCTCATGCTAACGCGATTCCGCATGGAAAACAGTAAAAGAGTCGTGGAGAAAGGGGGATAGAGTTGAGGAAGGGGATTCCTCTTTTGTAGGGCATATTCCCCTCACCCCGAAGACGGAGTGAGGGGTTTTACAACTTAGATATCGATATTTGCGGCTTTCAAGGCGTTCTCTTCAATGAAGGCGCGGCGCGGTTCTACGGCATCGCCCATCAATGTTGTGAACAGCTGGTCGGCGGCAATCGCATCTTTCACGGTCACGCGCAGCATACGGCGGCTTTCCGGATCCATCGTCGTTTCCCACAGCTGATCCGGGTTCATTTCGCCCAGACCTTTATAACGCTGAATGTACAGACCACGACGGGACTCTTTCACCAGCCATTCCAGCGCCTGCTCAAAGCTGGTAACGGTCTGGCGGCGCTCGCCACGTTCGATGAAAGCGTCGTCTTCGATCAGACCGCGCAGCTTCTCACCCAGCGTGCAAAGACGACGGTATTCGCCACCGGTCACAAACTCGTGATCCAGCGGATAATCGGTGTCCACACCGTGAGTACGCACACGAACGATTGGCTCGAACTGATGCAACTCGGCATTTTCGCGGACATCAAACTTCCACATGCTGCCGTGCTGCTCGTTCTCGTTCAGATCGGTAATCAGCTGGTTAATCCAGCGAGTCACGGTCTGCTCATCGCTCAGATCGGCTTCGGTCAGCGTTGGCTGGTAAACCAGCGCCTTGAGAAGCGTGCGCGGGAAGCGGCGCTCCATACGGCCGATCATTTTCTGCGTCGCGTTGTACTCAGAAACCAGTTTTTCGAGAGGCTCACCCGCCAGCGCCGGAGCGAAAGCGTTGGCGTGCAGAGAAGCACCGTCCAGAGCGATAGAGATCTGGTACTGATCCATCGCTTCATCGTCTTTAATGTACTGTTCTTGTTTGCCTTTCTTCACTTTGTACAGCGGTGGCTGTGCAATGTAGATGTGGCCACGTTCAACGATTTCCGGCATCTGACGATAGAAGAAGGTCAGCAGCAGCGTACGGATGTGTGAACCATCGACGTCCGCATCGGTCATGATGATGATGCTGTGATAGCGCAGTTTATCCGGGTTGTACTCGTCACGACCGATACCACAGCCAAGCGCGGTGATAAGCGTAGCAACTTCCTGAGAGGAGAGCATTTTGTCGAAGCGCGCTTTCTCAACGTTGAGGATTTTCCCCTTCAACGGCAGAATCGCCTGGTTCTTACGGTTACGTCCCTGCTTAGCAGAGCCGCCCGCGGAGTCCCCTTCCACCAGGTACAGTTCGGAGCGAGCCGGATCGCGTTCCTGGCAATCTGCCAGTTTGCCCGGCAGACCCGCCAGATCCAGCGCACCTTTACGGCGAGTCATTTCACGGGCTTTACGCGCCGCTTCACGCGCACGAGCCGCATCGATAATTTTGCCGACCACGATTTTCGCGTCAGACGGGTTTTCCAGCAGGTATTCGCTCAGCAGTTCGTTCATCTGCTGTTCAACGGCGGTTTTCACCTCGGAAGAAACCAGTTTGTCTTTGGTCTGAGAGGAGAATTTCGGATCCGGGACTTTAACCGACACCACAGCAATCAGGCCTTCACGGGCATCATCACCGGTCGCGCTGACTTTCGCTTTTTTGCTGTAGCCTTCTTTATCCATGTAGGCGTTCAGCGTACGGGTCATCGCCGTACGGAAACCGACAAGGTGTGCACCGCCATCACGCTGCGGAATGTTGTTGGTAAAGCAGTAAATATTTTCCTGGAAACCATCGTTCCACTGCAGCGCAACTTCGACGCCGATACCGTCTTTTTCAGTGGAGAAATAGAAGATATTCGGGTGAATTGGCGTTTTGTTTTTGTTGAGATACTCAACAAATGCCTTGATGCCGCCTTCGTAGTGGAAATGGTCTTCTTTGCCATCACGCTTATCGCGCAGACGAATCGACACGCCGGAGTTCAGGAATGAGAGCTCGCGCAGGCGTTTCGCCAGAATTTCGTATTCAAATTCA
Organism: Lelliottia sp.; assembly: GCF_045627565.1. Classification (NCBI taxonomy): domain Bacteria; kingdom Pseudomonadati; phylum Pseudomonadota; class Gammaproteobacteria; order Enterobacterales; family Enterobacteriaceae; genus Lelliottia; species Lelliottia sp. Next base: position 34,858 of record NZ_JAZQNX010000004.1, read on the forward strand.
ACGACGTTAGAAAACGTCTCGTGGCTCGGCCAGAAACGTACGGTGGTTCCGGTTTTTTCCGTGTCGCCAGTGATCGCCAGCGGAGCCTGCGGCACGCCGTGCGAATAAACCTGGTGATGCGCTTTGCCTTCGCGGTAGATAACCAGTTCCAGCTTCTGCGACAGGGCGTTCACAACGGAAACGCCAACACCGTGCAGACCACCGGACACTTTGTACGAGTTATCATCGAACTTACCGCCCGCGTGCAGAACGGTCATGATGACTTCTGCAGCAGACACGCCCTCTTCCGGGTGAATACCGGTCGGGATACCACGGCCATCATCCTGTACGGAAACGGAGTTATCGCCGTGAATGGTGACGATAATATCTTTACAGTGACCCGCGAGTGCTTCGTCGATAGCGTTATCCACAACCTCGAATACCATGTGGTGCAGACCGGTGCCGTCATCGGTATCGCCGATATACATACCTGGGCGCTTACGCACCGCATCCAGCCCTTTCAGGACTTTGATACTGGAGGAGTCATAAGAATTCGACATCAACGTTTCTCGCTCATTTATTCTTGGGTTAATCCGTTATTTTACCCTTTTCCACGGTGAACATCTTCGAATTTTTGTCCGACATGTCCAGAACGTGTTCAGCGCTAATGGCGCTGACGAAAACCTGCGACTGCGTGGCTTTTAAGCGGCTGGCAAGCAGTCCGCGCCGTGCGTCGTCAAGTTCCGAGGCAAAATCATCTATCAGATACAGACAGCGCCGCCCGCTTTCACGGGTGAGGAACTCCCCTTGCGCCAAACGCAGCGCGCACATCAGGAGTTTGAGCTGCCCGCGCGACAAGGTATCTTCGACCGGTGCGCCGTCGGCACGAATGCGGAAGTCCGCTTTGTGTGGGCCGTGCGCGGTATAGGTCAGCATGCGGTCGCGTTCGAAGCTTCTCTCCAGCACTTCGGCATAATCCGTCTCTTTCTCCCAGCCACGCTGGAAGGAGAAGGTGAGAGAAAACTCGGGTAGAAATTGTTTGCAGGTATCCGCCATATCTTCGGCAATACCTGCGCTGTATTCGGCGCGCCAGCGGCTAATTTGCTCCGCAAGGGGGACCAGTTCCATATCCCACGGGCGCACCTGCGCGTAACGAGTGACCTGTCGCAGCGCGGCATTGCGCTGTTTGAGCAGTCGCTTGAGATTGCTCCAGGCGTTAAAGAAACCCGCTTCGTTGTGAAAACATCCCCAATCAAGGAATGCTCTTCTGTATTTGGGGCCGCCGTTGAGTAATGTAAATCCCTCAGGCGTAATCAACTGCATTGGCATCAATAAGGCCAGTTCAGCGACTTTGTGCCCGTCAGTGCCGTCGATGCGCACTTTGCTGTCGCCCTGCTTATCTTTCGTCAGACCAATCGAGGTTTCACGCTCGCTGCCCTGTAATCGCCCGTGCAGAATAAACGATTCCTGTTCATGACGGATGACGCGACCCACCTGCAAGCTGCGAAAGGCGCGGCCATGACCCAGCGTGTAAATAGCTTCCAGCACGCTGGTTTTACCGCTGCCGTTAGCGCCGACCAGAAAATTAAAGCCGGGAGATAAAGCGAGATCCGCATTTTCGATATTGCGGAAATCTTTGATGAGAAGGCGCGTCAGTGACATATATCAGTACATTGATCCAGAGATCCAGGGCGTAATCGGCGCAGCCAGTTTCAACGCGGACTGCGTGCAGACCCTGCAGCGTACACGGAGTACGTGACAGGGGCGAGCACAGCCCAGGTTGAAAATGGCAAGTAAGATAGCCCGATATTTTCCACTAGAGACGCATTGGCATGACGACGTAGGCTGCGCTTTGCGAGGCCGCATCTTCAATCTGCACGCTTGAAACAGAATCGGTCAGCAAAATGCGAACGTTCTCGCATTTCAGCGCATTCAGCACATCCAGCACATAACTGACGTTAAAGCCGATTTCCATTTCAGTCCCAGCGTAGGTGACGTCCAGAATCTCTTCTGCCTCTTCCTGCTCCGGGTTATTCGCGGTGATTTTGATCTGGTTTTCACTCACGTACAGACGCACGCCGCGGAATTTCTCGTTGGAGAGAATCGCCGCACGGGCAAAGGCCTGTTTGAGGATATCGCAGCCTGCTTCCAGCATTTTGTCCGGATTCTTCGGCAATACGCGTCGATAATCAGGGAAACGACCATCAACCAGCTTGGAGGTAAAGATAAAGTCGCCAACGTGCGCGCGAATATTATTGCTACCAATTTGCACGCGCAGTGGGTTTTCGCCGCCGTCGAGCATACGCATTAGTTCAATCACGCCTTTACGCGGGACGATGACGGAATGGTTGGGCAATGTCACGCCGATGGGCATCGAGCAGACCGCCAGACGGTGGCCGTCAGTCGCTACGGTACGCAGTTCTTCACCTTCGGTTTCGAACAGCATGCCGTTTAAATAGTAACGAACGTCCTGATGCGCCATCGAAAACTGGGTGGCTTCAATCAGACGTTTCATCGTTGCCTGCGGCAGGGTGAATTCAACTTCACTTTGCCAGTCGTCCAGATTCGGGAAATCAATCGCTGGCAGCGTTGAGAGCGAAAAACGACTGCGGCCAGAACGAACCAGAATACGGTCGCCTTCCAGCTGCACCGCGATTTCCGCACCCTCTGGCAATCCACGGCAAATATCAAAGAATTTACGCGCGGGGACAGTCGTTGCGCCTGCATCATGTGGCTGAGACAGCGTCACACGAGCAACCATTTCCATTTCAAGATCGGTACCCGTCAGCGACAGCGTACCATCAGCGACCTGCAACAGCAGATTGCCAAGAATAGGAAGCGTCGGGCGGCCACCTAATGGGCCACTCACCTGTTGCAGCGGTTTTAATAAATGTTCACGTTCAACGGTAAATTTCATAGCGTCACGATGATAGGGTTCTGATTAAATTGGAAAAATCTTCTTTTATGTCGTGGCTTTCTTCACGTAACTGCTCAATCTTGCGGCAGGCATGAAGGACGGTCGTATGGTCACGGCCACCAAACGCGTCGCCAATTTCCGGCAGACTGTGGTTGGTCAGCTCTTTTGCCAGTGCCATCGCCATCTGACGCGGACGCGCTACCGAGCGAGAACGACGCTTGGACAGCAAGTCTGCAATTTTGATTTTGTAATACTCGGCCACTGTCTTCTGGATATTGTCGATGGTGACCAGCTTTTCCTGAAGCGCCAGCAGATCGCGTAGCGCTTCACGCACGAAATCAATGGTAATCGCCCGGCCCGTAAAATTGGCGTTGGCGATCACACGGTTCAGTGCACCTTCCAGCTCACGAACGTTGGAGCGAAGTCGTTTAGCAATAAAGAACGCCACTTCACCCGGCAGGCGAATGTCATTTTCATCCGCTTTTTTCATCAGGATCGCAACGCGGGTTTCCAGCTCCGGTGGCTCGATCGCCACGGTCAGTCCCCAGCCAAAACGAGATTTTAGACGATCTTCAACGCCATTGATCTCTTTTGGATAACGATCCGAGGTCAAAATGATCTGCTGGTTGCCTTCAAGCAATGCGTTGAAGGTGTGGAAAAACTCTTCCTGGGATCGTTCTTTATTAGCAAAGAATTGGATGTCATCAATCAACAGGGCATCGACGGAACGGTAGTAGCGTTTAAACTCTTCGATCGCGTTGTTTTGCAGGGCTTTTACCATGTCCTGAACGAAGCGCTCGGAGTGCATATACACCACTTTCGCATTGGGCTTACGTGCCACAATGCCGTTACCCACCGCATGCAGCAAGTGCGTTTTACCTAAGCCAGTGCCGCCATAAAGGAACAGTGGGTTATAGGCACCGCCAGGGTTGTCCGCAACCTGTCGAGCCGCTGCACGCGCCAGCTGGTTTGATTTACCTTCTACAAAGTTATCAAACGTATGTTTGACGTTAACGTTGGAGCGGTAGGTCGGTTCAGCGGGGGCTGGAACGTTGTCCCAACCCGAACGTGCGGGCTGGATGATGCGTGGCGTGGGCACATGAATCTGCGCGGGAGCCGCAACATTCACGGTCTCTCTGACGGTCTGGGTGACGGGTTTCGTCCCCACCTCAAAACGCAGCTGCGGGGCATCTGCACCGCAAAAATCGTTAAGCAATCCATTGATGTTATTAAGGTATTTATCCCTTACCCAATCGAGCACGAAACGGTTTGGCGCATACAAAGCCAGCGTGTTATCGCTCAGTTCCGCCTGCAACGGGCGGATCCACATACTGAATTCTGTGGCTGGTAACTCATCCTGCAATCGGGCAAGACATTGCTGCCAAAGCGAAAGTGACACGGCGGACTCCACTCGAACAATAAAAGAAAGACACTGAATAATCGTGATTGTTGGCACACGTCGACAAGACCCTGTGCAAAAGGGTGACGTGCGAATTGCTATCTGCAATTTTACCTGACCAGACCCACTGGGATCCCGATCAGGACCGCGGATCATAGCCTAAACTGAGCCAGAGATCTTCTGTTTCTCACAGATTCTTCCCGATTTATCCACAGGAAGATCCGAAACCGGGTAAGTGTAATCGATCCTGGCTGGAGCACCCACGATTTGGTCCGCATATTGGAAAATTTAATGAGCAAAGACAATTTTCTGCTTAAATGATCTCATGAAGATCCAGGACGATCCTTGCGATTTGGTTGGGAGGTCGTATAATCCTCCACCCGGCGCGTGATGCTCAACTTCCTGCGTCGGACCGTTGTTCATTTTCCACACGAAAAGGTGCGGAAATACGCGGGAAATAAGGAAAGAGAATTGACTCCGGAGTGTACAATTATTACAATCCGGCCTCTTTAATCACCCACGCTGAGGCGTTAGTCGTTCGTTAATCGTTCGGGTATACGCGAAAGTCAGTGAATTTATTCAAGTTTAGGTAGAAATCGCCATGAAACGCACTTTTCAACCGTCTGTACTGAAGCGCAACCGTTCTCACGGCTTCCGTGCTCGTATGGCTACTAAAAATGGTCGTCAGGTTCTGGCACGTCGTCGTGCTAAAAGCCGTTCTCGTCTGACCGTTTCCAAGTAATAAAGCTAACCCCTGAGTGGTTAAGCTAGCATTTCCCAGGGAGTTACGTTTGTTAACTCCCACTCATTTCACATTCGTCTTCCAGCAGCCATATCGGGCTGGCACGCCGCAAATCACCATCCTCGGCCGCCAAAATTCGCTGGGGCATCCCCGCATCGGTCTCACAGTCGCCAAGAAAAACGTTAAGCGTGCGCATGAACGCAATCGGATTAAACGTCTGACGCGTGAAAGCTTCCGTTTACGTCAACACGAACTTCCGTCAATGGATTTCGTTGTGGTGGCGAAAAAGGGGGTTGCTGACCTCGATAACCGTGCTCTCTCGGAAGCGTTGGAAAAACTATGGCGCCGCCACTGTCGCCTGGCTCACGGGTCCTGATAGGCCTTATCAGGGTCTATCAGCGCCTGATCAGTCCGCTGTTGGGGCCGCATTGTCGTTTCACGCCAACGTGCTCTAGCTACGGAATTGAGGCATTGCGCAGGTTTGGAGTGATAAAAGGCAGTTGGTTGACGGTGAAACGCGTATTAAAATGCCACCCTTTACACCCTGGTGGTGACGACCCCGTCCCGCCCGGACCATTTGATACCAGAGAACACTAACGATGGATTCGCAACGCAATCTTTTAGTCATCGCTTTGTTGTTCGTGTCTTTCATGATCTGGCAAGCATGGGAACAGGATAAAAATCCTCAACCCCAGCAACAGCAGACCACGCAGACAACGACCACCGCAGCGGGTAGCGCCGCCGACCAGGGCGTACCGGCCAGTGGCCAGGGAAAACAGATTACGGTTAAAACCGATGTGCTTGAGCTGACAATCAACACCCGTGGTGGTGATATTGAGCAGGCGCTGCTGTTGACCTACCCGAAAGAGCTGAAGTCAAACGAACCGTTCCAGTTACTGGAAACGACGCCAGAGTTCCTCTATCAGGCACAGAGCGGCCTGACAGGTCGTGATGGCCCGGACAACCCGGCTAACGGTGCTCGTCCGCTGTATAACGTCGATAAAGATACGTTTGTGATGGCTGATGGCCAGAACGAACTCGCGATCCCGATGACTTACACTGACGCGGCTGGCAACACTTTCACCAAAACCTTCACCCTGAAACGTGGTGAGTATGCGGTGAGCGTGGGCTATAACGTGCAGAACACCAGTGCGAAACCACTGGAAGTCTCAACGTTTGGTCAGCTGAAGCAGTCCATCAATCTGCCGTCTCACCGTGACACCGGAAGCAGCAACTTTGCGCTGCATACCTTCCGTGGTGCGGCATACTCCACGCCAGATACCAAGTACGAGAAATACAAATTCGACACCATCGCGGATAACGAAAACCTGAACGTCAGTGCTAAAGGCGGCTGGGTTGCGATGTTGCAGCAGTATTTTGCGACAGCGTGGGTGCCGAACAACGACGGTGTGAACAACTTCTACACTGCGAATCTGGGCAATGGCATCGCCGCTATCGGCTATAAGTCACAGCCGGTTCTGGTTCAGCCGGGTCAAACCGGTACGCTGGGCAGCACCCTGTGGGTCGGTCCGGAAATCCAGAATAAGATGGCAGCCGTTGCACCGCACCTGGATCTGACCGTAGATTACGGTTGGTTGTGGTTCATCTCTCAGCCGCTGTTCAAACTGCTGAAATGGATTCATAGCTTCCTGGGCAACTGGGGCTTCTCCATCATCGTTATCACCTTTATCGTTCGTGGCATCATGTACCCGCTGACCAAAGCGCAGTACACCTCCATGGCGAAGATGCGTATGCTGCAGCCGAAGATTGCGGCGATGCGTGAGCGTCTGGGCGATGACAAACAGCGTCAAAGCCAGGAAATGATGGCCCTGTACAAAGCAGAGAAGGTAAACCCTCTGGGTGGTTGCTTCCCGCTGCTGATTCAGATGCCAATCTTCCTTGCGCTGTACTACATGCTGATGGGTTCCGTTGAATTGCGCCACGCGCCGTTCGCACTGTGGATCCATGACTTGTCTGCACAGGACCCGTACTACATCCTGCCGATCCTGATGGGTATCACGATGTTCTTCATTCAGAAGATGTCGCCGACCACTGTGACCGACCCGATGCAGCAGAAGATCATGACCTTTATGCCGGTCATCTTCACCGTGTTCTTCCTGTGGTTCCCGTCAGGTCTGGTGCTGTACTACATCGTCAGCAACCTGGTGACGATCCTGCAGCAACAGCTGATTTACCGTGGTCTGGAAAAACGTGGTTTACACAGCCGCGAAAAGAAAAAATCCTAATACGGTAAGATAACGCTAAAATAAGGGCGGTCATTTGACCGCCTTTTTTATTTGTATTTGACGAGAAAAAACCATGAGCCATAACGACACTATCGTCGCCCAGGCAACTCCACCGGGACGCGGTGGTGTAGGTATTTTGCGTATCTCCGGCCTGAAGGCGCGCGAGGTGGCTGAAGCCGTGCTGGGCAAACTGCCAAAGCCGCGCTACGCCGATTACCTCCCTTTTAAAGATGCTGACGGCACCGCGCTGGATCAGGGCATCGCGCTATGGTTCCCCGGCCCCAACTCCTTTACTGGTGAGGACGTGCTGGAGCTGCAGGGTCACGGCGGCCCCGTTATCCTCGACCTGCTTTTAAAACGCATTCTGACGCTACCGGGACTGCGCATCGCTAAACCGGGTGAGTTCTCCGAGCGTGCATTCCTGAACGATAAACTTGATCTGGCCCAGGCAGAAGCCATTGCCGACCTGATTGACGCCAGTTCAGAACAAGCAGCGCGTTCCGCTTTGAACTCGTTGCAGGGTGCGTTTTCCGCACGCGTGAATCACTTAGTGGAAGCACTTACTCACCTGCGAATCTACGTCGAAGCGGCTATCGACTTCCCGGACGAGGAGATTGACTTCCTTTCTGACGGTAAAATCGAAGCGCAGCTGAACACCGTGATGGCCGATCTGGATGCAGTCCGTGCCGAAGCCCGTCAGGGAAGTTTGCTCCGCGAAGGGATGAAAGTCGTGATTGCCGGGCGTCCAAACGCCGGCAAATCGAGCCTGCTGAACGCCCTTGCAGGCCGCGAAGCGGCGATCGTGACCGATATCGCGGGTACGACCCGCGACGTATTGCGCGAACACATTCATATCGACGGCATGCCGCTGCATATCATTGATACTGCTGGCCTGCGCGATGCCAGCGACGAAGTTGAACGTATCGGCATCGAACGTGCCTGGCAGGAAATTGAACAAGCCGACCGCGTGCTGTTTATGGTAGATGGCACCACCACCAGCGCAGTGGATCCGGCGGATATCTGGCCTGACTTTATTGCTCGCCTGCCCGCAAAACTACCGATTACCGTCGTGCGTAACAAAGCCGATATGACCGGTGAAACGCTGGGCCTGAGCGATGTGAACGGTCACTCACTGATTCGCCTGTCGGCTCGAACGGGTGAAGGCGTTGAAGACCTGCGCAACCATCTCAAGCAGAGCATGGGCTTTGAAACCAATATGGAGGGCGGCTTCCTGGCGCGACGTCGTCACCTTCAGGCGCTTGAAGCGGCGGCAAATCACCTCGATCAGGGCAAAGCACAACTGCTCGGCGCGTGGGCGGGTGAACTGCTGGCAGAAGAGCTGCGTCTGGCGCAGCAGAGTCTGAGCGAGATCACCGGCGAATTTACCTCAGACGATTTGCTGGGCCGCATTTTCTCCAGCTTCTGTATCGGTAAATAACCCTCATGATCCCCTGGTGATTTCCTGACAGGAAATCACCAGTGTCCAAATGGCAACTCGCGCTTTCACCGTAATCCCCCTATGCTTTGCGCCTGCCTGACATGGGGGATTTATGGCGCGTTTTCTGTTTTGTAGTTTTGCTTTAGTTCTACTTTATCCATCAGGCATCGATATGTATCTGGTTGGCCTTCCGCATATCGCGCAAGACCTGGGGGCCAGCGAAGCGCAACTGCATATCGCGTTTTCAGCCTATCTGGCGGGTATGGCATCGTCGATGCTATTTGCCGGGAAGATCGCCGACAAGGCCGGACGACAACCTGTCGCCATTACCGGTGCAGTGATCTTTGCCTTGGCTTCCGTACTCTGCTCAATGGCGCAGGACAGCACGCTGTTCCTCTCTGGCCGTTTTATCCAGGGCATCGGCGCGGGCGGTTGCTACGTGGTGGCATTTGCGATTTTACGCGATACCCTCAGCGCTCAGCGTCGCGCCAAAGTGCTTTCCATGCTGAACGGCATCACCTGTATTATTCCAGTGCTTGCGCCGGTTGTCGGCTATCTGATTATGCTCAAGCTGCCGTGGCAGAGCCTGTTCTGGACGATGGCCGCCATGGGCGCGTTGGTTTTTATTCTGTCGATCACCGTGCTGAAAGAGACGCACCCCGGCTCGCATCATTCCGGGCACTCCGCGACAGTTCAACCTGCTGAAAAACTGCTTAACCGCTTTTTCATCAGCCGTCTGTTAGTCACGACGATGAGCGTGGCCGTCATTCTCACCTTTGTAAACGTTTCCCCGGTGTTGCTAATGGAAACGATGGGTTTTGATCGCGGAGAATATTCCACGGTGATGGCGCTGACGGCGATGGTCAGCATGGCGGTGTCGTTTTCCACACCCTTTGCACTCAACGTCTTCAGCCAGCGTACGCTGATGCTTACTTCTCAGGTGTTGTTCCTTGCCGCAGGCGTGATCCTGGCCACCGCAAGCTCGCATGCCATCATGCTGGGAGGCATTACGCTGATTTGCGCCGGTTTCTCCGTGGGGTTTGGCGTGGCGATGAGCCAGGCGTTAGGGCCGTTCTCACTGCGGGCGGGCGTCGCCAGTTCCGCGCTGGGTATAGCGCAGGTGTGCGGGTCATCCCTGTGGATATGGCTCGCTGCGGTGATCGGCCTTAATGCCCTGAATATGCTGATCGGGATTCTGATTGGCTGTAGCATGCTGTGTATCCTGTTACTTTTGGCGATACAGCCCGCGGCGCATTATGAAGAAGCCCCTCAGCAGTCTCGATCTTAACCTGTTACTGTGCCTGCAGCTGTTGCTGCAGGAGCGCAGCGTCACCAAAGCGGCAAAGCGCATGAACGTCACGCCGTCGGCGGTCAGTAAATCGCTGGCGAAACTGCGCGACTGGTTTGACGACCCGCTATTTGTCAAAACGCCGCTGGGCCTGCTTCCTACACCGCTGACGGTCAGTCTCGAACAAGACCTCACGGACTGGATGCAGATTGGCAATCAGATCCTCGATAAATTCCATCACGACTCGCCGGGTGGACTGAAATTCGAACTGGCGGCGGAAACGCCGCTGATGCTCATCCGTTTTAATACCCTGCTGGAACAGGTGAATGAGCGCTATCCGCAGGCGACCGTGCGCATGCGGCACTGGGATTACGATTCGCTGGATGCCATTACGCGGGGGGAAGTCGATCTCGGCTTTACCGGACGCGAAACGCACCCACGCTCGCGCGAGCTCCTGAAACTGATGCCGTGGTTTATCGACTACGAAATCCTGTTTAGCGACCGTCCCTGCGTCTATTTGCGCGAAGATCACCCTGCGCTCCAGGAAGAGTGGAATCTGGAGACGTTTCTGCGCTACCCGCACATCAGCATCTTCTGGGAACGCAGCGACACCTGGGCACTGGACGAAGTGCTCAGAGAGATGGGACACGAGCGCAACATTGCTCTCAGTCTGCCGGGTTTTGAGCAGTCGATGTTTATGGCCGCACAACCTCACCACAACTACATTGCGACCGCACCGCACTATTGCCATCACTATAATCAGATCCACCAGCGCAATCTGGTCAGCCGTCCAATCCCCATTGACGAAGCGCTGTCTGAAAAACTCACCGTCCCCTTCACGCTGATCTGGCATAAACGGAACAGTCACAATCCCAAAATTGTCTGGTTAAAAGAGACGATCAAGGCGTTGTACTGCGATTCACTGCGCTAAGGATCTCTTTTTTGCCCCTGCAAATGTAAAGTTCGGTTCATTGGCTTCTCTTACCTCCATTTACCGATTAAAACAGATGCAAAGTTAAGCGATAATGGTGTAACCGTTTAACCTGTCACTGACCATTATCATGGAGCGAAAAATGGCAACGCATTTTGCAAGAGGGATACTGACAGAAGGACGACTTGCCTCCGTCAGGCTCTCTTCGGCCTGCCACAATCAGGCACGTACGCTACCGGAACATCGACGCACGAGATTCCTGGCCTCCCGTGCGCTACTCGCCGAGCTGATGTTTATGCTTTATGGCACGAGCGAACTCCCGGAAATGCTTACGCAGCCCGAAGGCCGCCCCGTTTTTGCGGATCCCGAACTCCCGAGTTTTTCGGTGGCGTATACAGGGAATATCGTGGGTGTGGCGCTGACGACGGAGGGAGATTGCGGGTTGGATATGGAACTTCAGCGCGTCACACATAGCTTCCACGGTCCCCACGCGCACGACGATTACCCGCTCTCCAGCAATGAAAAGCTGTGGGTGCGCAATCAAAACGAACCCAACGAAGCCAAAGCGCAGCTGATTACTCTCCGTCAGAGCATCCAAAAACTCTCCGGTTGCGCGGTCGATGATGCGAACTTGTTGCAGCTCCTGCCGGGCTCAGGGCGCCTGCGTTCCGCCAAAGCGGCACGCGTTGAAGCGCTTAGCGACGCGGAAGACGTTTTGATCTGGTCCATTGCCGTGACTCCTGCCATTGAGCGCCTGAGAATCTGGGAATTTGACAGTCGATACGGATGGCGTAGCCTGCCTGATGTTCCGGCTCGCGCTAACAAACCCGCAGCACGCCTGATAAGATTAATCAGCTTACCGACAGAAAAAGCGTTAACCCTCAATTGACCCGTCCTGGGCCATCATGGTGTAAAGGAGTAGTCATGTCTGATACGTTGAAAGTTGTTACGTTACTGGGAAGCCTGCGTAAAGGCTCATTTAATGGGATGGTTGCCCGCACGCTACCCAAACTTGCCCCTGCGGGAATGGACGTGTCGGCATTACCCTCCATTGGTGATATTCCACTGTATGACGCCGATATTCAGCAGGAAGAGGGTTTCCCGCACAGTGTGGAAGCGCTTGCAGAGCAAATCCGCCAGGCGGACGGCGTAGTGATTGTCACACCGGAATATAACTACTCGGTGCCAGGTGGGTTGAAGAATGCGATCGACTGGCTGTCACGCTTACCCAATCAGCCGCTTGCCGGTAAACCGGTGCTGATCCAGACCAGCTCAATGGGCGCGATTGGCGGCGCACGCTGTCAGTATCACCTGCGCCAAATCCTGGTGTTCCTGGATGCGATGGTGATGAACAAGCCGGAATTTATGGGCGGTGTGATTCAGAATAAAGTGGATACGCAAACGGGCGAAGTGGTCGATCAAAGCACGCTGGATCATCTGACCGGTCAGTTGACCGCGTTTGGGGATTATATTCAGCGGGTTAAAGCATAAGAGAAGTGCGAACCCTCTCCCACAGGGAGAGGGAACTTAGATCGTAGGTCAGGAAAGCAAAGCGCCACCTGACACCACTGGCAACTTAGTGTGCATCGATAAACACAATCTTCAGTACAAACAGCAACGCCACGACAACAACGCATGGGCTGAGCTCGCGCAAACGTCCTGTACCGATTTTCATCACGCAGTAAGAGATAAAGCCCAGCGCGATACCTTCGGTGATCGAGAAGCTGAACGGCATCATCACGGCGGTAATAAACGCCGGAACCGCTTCGGTTAAATCGTCCCACTTCACGCGCGACAGGCTAGAGGTCATCAGCACGCCCACGTAAATCAGCGCGCCTGCGGCTGCATACGGTGGCACCATGCCCGCCAGTGGCGAAAGGAAGATCACCAGCAGGAACAGAAGACCCACCACAACGGCCGTCAAACCGGTACGGCCACCGACGGAAACGCCGGACGACGACTCAATGTAAGCGGTAACGGACGAGGTACCGATAAATGAGCCCGCGACAGACGACACGCTATCCACAAACAGCGCCTGTTTCATGCGCGGGAATTTGCCGTTCTCATCTGCCAGACCGGCTTTGTCGGTCACGCCAATCAGCGTCCCGGAGGAGTCGAACAGGTTGACCAGCATGAAGGAGAAAATCACGCCCGCCAGGCCGAGGTTAAACGACCCCGCCAGATCAACGTGGCCAATCACGCTAGACACACTCGGTGGTGCAGAGACGATGCCATGATATTGCACGTCGCCCATCATCCAGCCCAGCAGCGTGGTCACCACGATAGACACCAGTACTGCCGCATGAATATTGCGGGAGGCCAGAATCGCGATGATAAAGAAGCCCAGCACGCCCAGCAGAACGCTGTGAGACGCCAGATTACCAATGCTCACCAGCGTTTCTGGGTTCGCGACGATAACGCCCGCGTTTTTCAGACCCATCATGCCGATGAATAAACCGATACCGCTGGTAATCCCCACGCGCAGGCTCACCGGGATATTGGCAATCATCCAGTAACGTACACGGAAAATGGTCAGCAGCAACAGGCCGACAGCGCCCCAGAAGATGGCGCCCATCCCCACTTGCCACGGCAGACCCATCGCCTGTACGACGACAAATGCGAAGAAGGCGTTAAGACCCATCGCCGGCGCCAACGCTACCGGGAGGTTAGCAAACACGCCCATCAGAATACTGCCGAGAGCAGCAATCAGACAGGTGGTGACGAAGACGGCGCTGGTATCCATGCCAGCAACGCCCAAAATTTGCGGGTTAACAAAAACGATATACACCATCGTCAGGAAGGTGGTGAAACCAGCGATCACTTCGGTGCGTGCCGTCGTGCCGTGCTCGCGCAATTTGAACACGCGCTCAAGCAAACCCTGACCAGACGTCTGGGTAGTGTGTTGTTGACTCATCATCAATTTCCGAACATAGGAGGGAAAATTCGTCGCTATCCTATACCAAAATGCGACAATAGGGGCGGTTACGGGATACTTTTTTTCATTGATTTTGCTTATACGGCAACGATTGCGTCTCGTGATTCTGCATTACGTAAACGTTAAACTTGTTAAAAGGGAAAAGCATGTCTGAGATTGAAGCGGTATTTTTCGACTGCGACGGTACGCTGGTCGACAGTGAGGTCATTTGTTCCCGCGCGTATGTCAGCATGTTCCAGGAATTTGGCATTACGCTCGATCTCGAAGAGATTTTTAAGCGCTTTAAGGGCGTGAAGCTTTACGAGATTATTGACATCATCAACGCCGAGCACGGCGTCAGTCTTGCGAAAGCGGACTTAGAGCCTGTTTACCGCGCCGAGGTCGCACGCCTCTTCGACTCGGAACTGGACGTCATCGCGGGCGCAAACGCGCTGCTGGATTCCATGGCGGTACCGATGTGCGTAGTGTCTAACGGCCCGGTCACCAAAATGCAGCACTCTCTCGGCAAACTGAAGATGTTGCATCACTTCCCGGAAAAACTGTTCAGCGGTTACGATATCCAGCGCTGGAAGCCCGATCCTGCGTTGATGTTCCATGCGGCGAAAGCGATGAATGTGAACGTGGAGAACTGTATTCTGGTGGACGATTCCAGCGCGGGCGCGCAGTCGGGGATTGATGCGGGAATGGAGGTGTTTTACTTCTGCGCCGATCCGCATAACAAGCCGATTGACCATCCGAAAGTCACGACGTTTACCGATTTAGCGCAACTGCCTGAATTGTGGAAAGCGCGTGGATGGAAGATTACCCGCTAAGTTTCCCTGACCCCAACCCTCTCCCAAAGGAGAGGGAGAAAAGCGAAACGCGCAGTGATTGAGGGAACGTCGCGAAACCTTCCCTCTCCCGGTGGGAGAGGGTTAGGTCAACATCACTCTTTCGGATCGCTACCTGCCAGCAGTTTGTCCAGCTCATCGCCGCCGACATGACGGAAATCTTGTCCCTTCACGAAGTAGAAGATGTATTCGCAAATGTTCTGACAACGATCGCCGATACGCTCGATAGAGCGGGCGCAGAACAGCGCGGTCAGGACGCTTGGAATGGTGCGCGGATCTTCCATCATGTAGGTCATCAACTGACGCACAATGCCTTCATATTCCTGGTCGACTTTCTTGTCTTCACGGTAGATACGCACCGCTTCATCCAGATCCATACGCGCAAAGGCATCCAGCACATCATGCAGCATTTGCACGGTGTGGCGGCCCAGCGACTCCAGACTGACCAGCAGCGGTTGGTGCTGGTGAGAGAATTTCTCCAGCGCCGTGCGGCAGATTTTATCGGCCACGTCGCCAATACGTTCCAGTTCAGCGATGGTTTTGATGATCGCCATCACCAGACGCAGGTCGCTCGCCGTCGGCTGACGTTTCGCAATAATGCGCACGCAGGCTTCGTCGATCGCGACTTCCATCATGTTGACGTTTTTGTCGCCTTCGACCACGCGCTTCGCCAGCTCGCTGTCCTGATTGTGCATCGCGGTAATCGCATCAGAAAGCTGCTGCTCCACCATGCCACCCATGGTCATGACCTGAGTGCGAATGCTTTCCAGCTCGGCGTTAAACTGACCGGAAATGTGTTTATTAAGGTTGAGATTGTCCATCATTCCTCCAGATGCCCAAAATATTTCTGGCTGCAACAGGGCGGCAACTGAGCAAACCCCCGAAAGCGTAGTTCTCTACGTGACCGGGGTAAGCAAAGGCCGCCAACGCGGGTACAGCCTAAAAGATGAAGGACATATCAGCCGTAACGACCGGTAATGTAGTCTTCTGTTTGTTTTTTGGCGGGCTTGGTGAACAGATCGTCCGTGTTGCTGAACTCAATCAATTCGCCCAGGTACATAAATGCCGTATGGTCTGAACACCGCGCAGCCTGCTGCATGTTATGGGTGACAATTACCACGGTGTAATCTTGCTTCAGCTCGGTGATCAACTCTTCAATACGACCCGTGGAGATAGGATCCAGTGCTGAACATGGCTCATCGAGCAGTAGCACTTCCGGGCGGATCGCGATACCGCGCGCGATACATAAACGCTGCTGCTGACCCCCTGAGAGAGAATATCCGCTCTGGTGTAACTTATCTTTGGTTTCGTTCCAGAGTGCGGCCTTGGTCAACGCCCACTGCACGCGCTCGTCCATATCGGCGCGAGACAGCTTTTCGAACAGGCGCACGCCAAAGGCAATGTTGTCGTAAATGGACATCGGGAACGGCGTCGGTTTCTGGAATACCATGCCCACTTTGGCACGCAGCAGCGCGATATCCTGGGTATTGGTCAGAATGTTGTCGCCATCCAGCAGAATTTCGCCTTCCGCACGCTGCTCCGGATAGAGTGAGTACATTTTGTTAAAGGTACGCAGCAGGGTGGATTTGCCACAGCCTGATGGACCGATAAATGCCGTCACCTGGTTTTTGGCAATATCCAGGTTGATGTTTTTCAGTGCATGGAATTTACCGTAGTAGAAGTTCAAATCACGAACCTGAATCTTACCCGGTGCAGTATCAACCATACTCATTGACTCATTTCCTCATTCGGCGCCGCGTGATGCCGCGCCGTAAAAATTAACCGTGTTTCTGTTTCGCGAAAATGACGCGCGCCAGAATGTTCAGCAACAGTACGCACAGGGTGATAATTAACACCCCTGCCCAGGCCAGTTGTTGCCACTCGGCAAACGGGCTCATCGCAAATTTAAAGATGGTGACCGGCAGGTTAGCGATGGGCTGCATCATGTCGGTGCTCCAGAACTGGTTCGAAAGCGCGGTAAACAGCAGCGGCGCGGTTTCGCCTGCGATACGCGCAATCGCCAGCAGGATACCGGTCATGATCCCGGAGACTGATGCTTTCAGCGTAATCGCGGAGATCATCTTCCATTTCGGTGTACCCAGCGCATAAGCCGCTTCACGCAGGCTGTCCGGCACCAGTTTCAGCATGTTCTCGGTCGTACGGATAACGATAGGCACTTGCAGCAGCGCCAGCGCAATCACGCCCGCCCAGCCAGAGAAATGCTCCATCTGCGCGACCACAATGGTGTAGACGAACAGGCCGACCACAATAGACGGCGCGGAAAGCAGAATATCGTTGATGAAACGAATCACCTCAGCGACCCAGGATTTACGGCCATATTCCGCCAGATAAATCCCCGCCATGATACCGAGAGGCGTTCCGACAACGGTCGCCCAGAAGATCAGCATGCCACTGCCTGCCAGGGCGTTTGCCAGCCCACCACCCGCAGTATTTGGCGGCGGCGTCATCTCGGTGAACAGCGCAATCGACATCCCGTCGATGCCGCGCGTGATCGTCGAGAACAGGATCCACACTAACCAGAACAGGCCAAACGCCATCGTCGCCATGGAAAGCGTCAGCGCAAGGCGATTTTTGAAGCGACGGCGCGCCTGCATTTTGCGGCGAGATTCTGCCAGCGCAGTAGTGCTTTGCATTTCGAGCGTAGCCATTAGCGTACCCCCTCATTTTTCGCCAGGCGCATGATCATCAGCTTGGAAATCGCCAGAACGATGAAGGTGATTACAAACAGAATCAGACCCAGTTCCATCAACGCCGCCACATGCAGACCTGATTCCGCTTCGGCAAATTCATTTGCCAGCGCGGAGGTAATGCTGTTACCCGGCATAAACAGCGAGGCGCTGTCGAGTTGGTAGGTGTTACCGATGATAAAGGTCACCGCCATGGTTTCACCCAGCGCACGACCCAGACCCAGCATGACGCCGCCGATGACACCATTTTTGGTGAACGGCAGGACGATACGCCAGATAACTTCCCAGGTGGTGCAGCCGATACCGTAGGCCGACTCTTTCATCATCACCGGCGTTTGTTCAAACACATCGCGCATCACCGCCGCAATGTACGGAATGATCATGATGGCGAGAATCACGCCCGCGGCCAGAATACCGATCCCGAACGCTGGGCCGGAGAACAGCGCGCCGACAAAAGGAATATTCGACAGGACATTGCCCACCGGTTCCTGGAAGTATTTCGCAAACAGCGGAGCAAAGATAAACAGGCCCCACATGCCGTAAACGATACTCGGAATCGCCGCCAGCAGTTCAATCGCGATGCCCAGCGGCCGCCTTAGCCAGTTAGGAGCCAGCTCCGTCAGGAACAGCGCGATACCAAAGCTCACCGGAACGGCAATCAACAGGGCGATAAACGAGGTGACCAGCGTGCCGTAAATCGGCACCAGCGCACCGTAAATATCGTTCGGCGCATCCCACTCTTTGGTCCACAGGAAGGCGAACCCGAATTTCTGGATGCTCGGCCAGGAGGAGAAAATCAGTGACACGATAATGCCGCCCAGCAGCAATAGCACAATCAGCGCAGCCAGTTTTACCAGCGCGCTGAAAATCTTGTCACCATTTTTACCCGGAGGGTTAAAAGCAGGCTTGGTTGCAGCCATAAATTACTCTTCTGTTAAATACGTTTTACGAAGTAAAGCGGGTGAAATTCACCCGCCATTTTCGTCAGTATGCCAAATCAATACAATGCTTTACCGCTGCTGTCTTTCACGTTTGTTTTCCATGCAGCACGAATCTGCTCAACCACGCTGTCCGGCAGGCTTGCGTAATCCAGGTCGTTAGCCTGTTTGCCACCGTTTTTGTACGCCCAGTCGAAGAACTTCAACACTTCAGCGCCCTGCTCAGGTTTCTTCTGATCTTTATGCACCAGGATGAACGTGGTGGACGTGATTGGCCACGCGCCGTCACCTTTCTGGTTAGTCAGATCCTGTGCGAAGGATTTGCTCCAGTCAGCGCCTTTCGCAGCGTTAGCGAAGTTTTCTTCGGTCGGGCTAACCGGTTTACCGTCAGCTGAGATCAGCTTGGTGTAAGCCAGGTTGTTTTGCTTGGCGTAAGCGTATTCAACGTAACCGATTGAACCCGGCAGACGCTGTACGAACGCGGCGATACCGTCGTTCCCTTTACCGCCCAGACCGGTCGGCCAGTTAACAGTAGAGCCAGAACCGATTTTGGATTTCCACTCTTCGTTCACTTTCGCCAGGTAGCTGGTGAAGACGAAGGACGTACCGGAACCGTCAGCACGACGAACCACAGCGATGTTCTGCGAAGGCAGTTTCACGCCTGGGTTCAGTTTGGTGATGGCTTCATCATCCCATTTTTTGATGTTGCCGAGGTAGATATCGCCAAGGGTTTTGCCATCCAGCACCAGTTCGCCAGATTTCAGACCCGGGATATTCACGGCCAGCACAACACCACCGATAACGGTTGGGAACTGGAACAGACCTTCCTGAGCCAGTTTGTCATCAGACAATGGCGCGTCAGATGCACCGAAATCGACGGTATTGGCCGTAATTTGTTTAACGCCACCGGAGGAGCCGATACCCTGATAGTTTACCTTGTTACCGGTCTCTTTCTGGTAGGTATCTGCCCATTTGGCATACACCGGCGCAGGGAAAGTTGCACCAGCGCCAGTCAGGCTTGCTTCTGCGAATACAGAGAACGCGCTCATAGATAAGGTCGCGGCGACAACAGTTGCGACAGTGGTACGCATAACTTTCATAATGTCTCCTGCAAGGATTTCGTAAATCGTTGTTTAGTGGCTACGATGAGCAAAATAGGACAATCAGGTGACAGATAAATGTACGAAATATGACAGTTTTATGACATGAAAAGTTTGACTTAAAATTCCACGAAATAATTTTTAATAAACAGTAAGTTAAATATCTTTATGACACTCTGTTTTCAGAAAAATTTTATTTGTGTGACACTGAAAAAGTAGCTGAAAATGACAGATTGTCATCAATATAAAGAGAGGAGAATTGATTAAAAACAAACCAGCAGGAAAGAGAAAAGCTCCACCCGAAGATGGAGCCTGAAGGGATTATTCTACGGTGACTGACTTCGCCAGGTTACGCGGTTGGTCAACGTCGGTGCCTTTAATCAGCGCGACGTGATAAGCCAACAGTTGCAGCGGAACGGTATAGAAGATAGGCGCAATCACCTCTTCGACATGCGGCATCTCGATGATGTGCATGTTGTCGTTGCTGACAAAACCGGCATCCTGATCGGCGAAGACGTACAGCTGGCCGCCACGGGCGCGCACTTCTTCGATGTTAGATTTCAGTTTTTCCAGCAGTTCGTTGTTCGGTGCAACGACGATAACCGGCATATCCGCGTCAATCAGCGCCAGTGGGCCATGTTTCAGCTCACCTGCCGCGTAGGCTTCGGCGTGAATATAGGAGATTTCTTTCAGCTTCAGTGCGCCTTCCAGCGCAATCGGATACTGATCGCCACGGCCCAGGAACAGCGCGTGGTGTTTGTCAGAGAAATCTTCCGCCAGTGCTTCAATGCGTTTGTCCTGAGACAGCATCTGCTCGATACGGCTCGGCAGCGCCTGCAAACCATGCACGATATCGTGCTCAATCGCCGCATCCTGGCCTTTCAGACGTGCCAGTTTCGCCACCAGCATCAGCAGAACGGTCAGCTGCGTGGTGAACGCTTTGGTTGACGCCACACCGATTTCCGTACCCGCTTTGGTCATCAGGGCCAGATCGGATTCACGCACCAGCGACGAGCCCGGCACGTTACAGATTGCCAGAGAACCGAGATATCCCAGCTCTTTAGACAAACGCAGTGCCGCCAGGGTATCCGCCGTTTCACCAGACTGGGAAAGGGTGATCATCAGGCTGTTGCGACGCACCGCTGATTTGCGGTAGCGGAATTCAGAGGCGATTTCCACATCGCACGGCACGCCAGCCAGCGCTTCAAACCAGTAACGCGAAACCATACCGGAGTTGTAAGACGTTCCGCAGGCAACAATCTGAATGTGCTCAACTTTCGCCAGCATCTCATTTGCGTTTGCACCCAGCTCGCTCAAATCTACTTCGCCGTGATTGATGCGCCCGATCAACGTGTTTTTGATCGCGTTCGGCTGCTCGTAAATCTCTTTCTGCATGTAGTGACGATAAGTACCTTTGTCACCCGCGTCGTACTGCAGATTGGATTCGATCTCCTGACGCTTCACCTGCGCGCCAGACTTATCGAAGACCGTGACGCTACGACGCGTCACTTCGGCGATATCACCCTCTTCGAGGAAGATAAAGCGACGAGTAACCGGCAGCAAAGCCAGCTGATCGGAGGCAATAAAGTTTTCGCCCATACCCATGCCGATAACCATCGGGCTACCGGAACGGGCAGCCAGCAGGGTGCTCGGATCGCGAGAATCCATGATCACCGTACCGTATGCACCGCGCAGCTGAGGGATCGCACGCAGCACCGCCTCACGCAGCGTACCGCCTTGCGCCAGTTCCCAGTGAACCAGGTGCGCAATAACTTCGGTATCAGTTTCAGAAACAAAAGTGTAACCCCGCGCTTTGAGTTCGTCGCGCAGCGGTTCGTGGTTTTCGATAATGCCGTTATGCACCACAACGATGTGTTCAGACACATGCGGGTGCGCGTTGCCTTCTGAAGGTTCGCCGTGGGTCGCCCAGCGCGTATGCGCAATACCGGTGCCGCCATGCAGCGGCTTTTCTTCCGCGGCTTGCGCCAGCATTTGCACTTTACCGAGGCGGCGCAGGCGGGTCATGTGCCCTTCTGCGTCGACCACTGCCAGACCGGCAGAGTCGTAACCACGGTATTCCAGACGACGTAATCCTTCGATAAGGATTTCAGCAATATCACGCTGCGCAACTGCGCCAACAATTCCACACATAGTTAGATTTCCTGATAATGGCGTTATGCCATGCGTTGCCGCTGATCTGTATTTACCCTTTTGGGTAATGCCCTTCCGGGCGCCCCGAGCCTTGTAGAGAGTGGGGCTATATTTTGGTTACTGCATTTGGGCGGGGGATTATGTTATCCCCTCATCCCGACCCTCTCCCCAAAGGGGCGAGGGAGAAAACACAGCACCGAACGATCCTCTTTGCGAGGACGGTTCAGGTGAGGTCAGTTACTTTTTCTTCACCGGACGTTGCCAGCCTTGCTTGTTAACTTGCGGCACGCGGCTAAGCACGAGCTCATTTTCCGCCACATCACGTGTCACGGTTGTTCCCGCCGCAATCGTAACGCCTTTGCCGATCGTGACCGGAGCCACCAGTTGGCTGTCAGAACCGACGAAGACATCATCGCCGATGATGGTTTTGAATTTATTGGCACCATCGTAGTTACAGGTAATCGTGCCCGCACCGATATTCACGTTATCGCCAATTTCCGCATCGCCGAGATAGGTCAGATGACCGGCTTTCGAGCCTTTACCCAGACGGGCTTTTTTCATCTCGACAAAGTTGCCAACGTGGGCACCTTCCAGCAGTTCAGCGCCTGGACGCAGACGTGCGAAAGGACCAATGGTACAGGCCGCTTCCAGACGTGCGTCCTCCACCACGCTGTACGGGCTAATCTCACAATCGTCACCAATGACGCTGTTTTTGATCACACACCCGGTACCGATTTTAACGCGATGGCCCAGCGTCACCTGACCTTCAATAATAACGTTAGTGTCAATTTCAACATCACGCCCGTGAGCAAGCGTACCGCGCAGGTCGAAACGCGCCGGATCGCGCAGCATCAGGCCCGCCAGTAGCAGTTTTTCCGCCTGCTCAGCCTGATAAATACGCTCCAGACGGGAAAGCTGAAGACGGTTGTTTACGCCGTCTGTTTCGCTGATGCGCGTCGGATGAACGGCTGTAATTTCATGACCTTCGTGATGCGCCATCGCGATGATATCGGTGATGTAGTATTCACCCTGCGCGTTGTTGTTGTTCAGTTTTGACAGCCAGCGCTTCAGATCCGCGCCGTTGGCAATCAGAATGCCGGTGTTAATTTCCTGAATCTGGCGCTGCTCGTCGGAAGCGTCTTTATGCTCGACAATGCCCGTCACCTTGCCGTTTTCACGGGTGATACGGCCATAGCCCGTCGGGTCGTCCAGTTTTACAGTCAGTAAACCGATGCCACCCTGCGGTTTGGCTTCACGCAGGCGCGTTAAGGTTTCAACAGCAATCAGCGGTACGTCGCCGTAAAGCATCAGGATGTCTTCATCGTTTGCAAAGAACGGCGCGGCCTGCTGCATGGCATGGCCGGTACCCAACTGTTCAGCCTGAAGCACCCAGTTGAGTTTGTCATCGCCCAGCGTCTTTTTAAGCAAATCGCCACCGTGGCCATAGACCAGATGAACATTGCTCGCGCCCAATTCATTTGCAGCATCAATGACATGCTGCACCATCGGCTTTCCTGCCAACGTGTGCAACACCTTAGGAAGATCGGAATACATGCGGGTGCCTTTGCCTGCGGCAAGGATGACCACGCTCATTGTATTGTTCAACATACGCGTCCTGACTGTAATTTGAGTGAGAAGTAGAACCCTTTGACGTTGAAAATTCTACATATTTTGCAGCATAAAATGGGCTGCTGGTAAAACGCTCAACATCCGGCATTAATGGCTATTGGAAGATACTTTTAAGGGCAGAGTAAATCACTTTTCCTCTGGAAAATAGCTTTCTTACGGGAAGTCGCGAGCGCCAACAACAGCTTAGTTATTTTTTCGCCTCATGAATAAAGATCGCCTCAAAGCAAAACAACGTTTTAATTATCCAATATTGTGACAACCAAAAAAGAAACGACGTTTCATCTTGATGATAATGGCGCTCAAATATCAATCAGGAGAATAAGATGAATTATAAAATACCTCTGGCCCTAATGATGTGTAGCTCCTTTGTCGTCAACGCAGCAGAACAGCCGCATGTCTGGAAAGCCATCGCGTTTGGCCAATCGACAGACGTGAATTTCTCGTCAAACGTGTTGCCCGAGAAAATCGGTGTTAATGACGTCACAATTGATGGAAAAAAACTGACGCCGCAAGATGCGGTCGATCTCTCAATACCCATCACGATTGAAAGCCGGGGAGGCAAAATCGCCAATTCGCACGACGGATTGACGTTCTTCTATACCGAGCTTCCAACCCGCGAGAATTTTATTTTAGAAGCGACCGTCAGAGTTGATCAGTTCGGTCCGGAGAATGGGGCGAAGCCAGCGGCTCAGGAAGGCGCAGGTTTGTTAGTGCGTGATGTGATAGGCGTGCCGCGTCAGCAACCGCTGAAAGAGGGCTACGAAGAGTTTCCTGCAGCGTCGAATCTGGTGATGAACGCCATTATGACGCAGGATAAAAAGGACCATCAGCGGGTAAAAATGCAGGCTATCACGCGTGAGGGCATTTCCCGTCCGTGGGGCAACGCAGGCGCGGCGATAAAAAAACAGAGCTATAAAGAAGAAGTGGATTTAAGTCAGATGCCTGAATTTCGACTTAAGCTGCAAAGAACGAACGAGGGGTTTGTCACCGCGTGGGCGCCCGCAGGGAGTGAGGCGTGGGTCAGCCAAAGCGTTCCCCGTGCCAATTTGATTTCAGTACAAAATCAGGATCACTATTACGTGGGTTTCTTTGCTTCCCGTAACGCAAAAATCACCGTGACCAATGCGGCTCTGACAACATCTGCGGCAGAAACGGTTGCCAGCAAGCCCTGGCAGCCAAAAGCATTACCGCCCGTTGTCCAGATAGCCTCGCCTGGCAAGAGCGCCTCTGAGCATTACCTGGTACAAGCCCGCGCCAATTACGATGGCGTGTTCCGTCTTCGCCAAAACGAAGTGGTGATCGGCAATGATAAATCCGTTAAAGCGGGTGAAATGTATTCTGTGCCTGCGAAACTGAATGATAACAACGCCTTTGACTTAACCTTTACGCCTGTCAGCGGTGAACCTGTTCAGCAGAAATTTACCGTCGAAAAAGTGGCAGGTATCACAGCAACAACACTGCACGTTTCACCTGAAGGGAAAACGGAGGGTCAGGGAACGGTCGCTTCACCGATGGATTTCACGACTGCCATTGGCCTGCTGGCGCCTGGCGGGAAAATTATTATGGCGAAAGGCGATTATCCACGCAGCGAAATCCCGGTTTCGGCCAGCGGTAGCGCGGACAAAATCAAAACGCTGCAAGCCGATGGGAAAGTGGTGATTCAGGGGTTATTGGTTGATGCCAGCTATTGGCACATCAACGGAATCGACGTTACCGGGAAAAGCCTGCGTATTCAGGGTAGCCATAATCTGATTGAGGGTGTGACGGCTTATCGTAATGACGATACCGGCATTCAGATTTCATCTCCGGATAATGTGGGCCGACCTCTGTGGGCAAGCTATAACCAGGTGATCAATTCCGAATCCTATGCCAATGAAGATCCTGGAAAAATTAACGCCGATGGATTTGCGGTGAAGATGCGCGTCGGTGAGGGTAATCGCCTGGAGAACTGCAATTCTCATGACAATATCGACGACGGCTTTGATCTGTTCAATAAGATTGAAGACGGTGCTAATGGCGTTGTGGTGATTGAGAATTCCATTGCACGTAACAACACCAGCAACGGTTTTAAACTCGGCGGTGAAGGGCAACCCGTAGCGCATGAGGTGCGTAACAGTAAGGCGGTGGGCAATCATCTGGATGGGTTTACCGATAACTTCAACCCAGGCCAACTGATTGTCGAAAATAATATGGCGGTGGACAACCAGCGCTTTAACTTTCTCTTCCGACCAAGCCCATACGGCGATCCCTCTACACAGGGCATTTTCTCCGGTAATAAGTCAGTACGTACGCAACCTGGACGCTATGACGACGCCGTCGCAGGCAATGTTGATGAGACGAATTACTTTATGCAGAAAGGGAAAAGCGTGAATAGTGAAGGGAAGATATTGGACGAGAAAGCCACGGTGGCTGAGCTGAAAATGTAGCAGATGGCGCTTGCTTATCGAACCACTGTAAGCACAGCGCCACATTGCATATCAGCGGTATTACAGATTGAAAGTCCCGAAAGAGATATTCATGCTGCTGAAAAGGGCGATGATTTTGTTGATCAGTTTCATGTTGGCATCCTGTTTTTAATCTGAATTAATTATGTGATACACATCACAAAAACAAGTCTACACTTCAAAATTTTACCGATCAACATTTTTGTGAGTTATATCACAAAATAATAAAACGCCTTTTCAGTTTTAATTATCCTGAAACGCAAACATAAAAAAGCCAGTCTGGAACCAGACTGGCTTTTGTACTTTTTCAAGCCGGTGTTACATCGCTTTTTTAGTCAACTCGATAACGCGTAATTTCGCGATCGCTTTGGCCAGTTCAGCAGACGCCTGTGCGTAATCCACGTCGCCATGAGAGCTTTTAATATGCTCTTCTGCTTTACGCTTCGCTTCCAGAGCTCGCGCTTCGTCGAGATCCTGGCCACGAATAGCGGTATCAGCAAGAACGGTCACACTGCCAGGCTGCACTTCAAGAATGCCGCCGGACAGATAGATAAACTCTTCATGACCGAACTGTTTTACGATGCGGATCATACCAGGCTTAATGGCGGTGAGCAGCGGCGCGTGTCCTGGGAAAATACCCAGTTCACCTTCACTACCCGTTACCTGGATTTTCTCGACCAGACCAGAGAACATTTGTTGCTCTGCGCTGACGACGTCCAGGTGGTAAGTCATTGCCATATCACCCTCCGATTAAGGCGTTAAAGTTTTTTGGCTTTTTCCACGGCTTCGTCGATGGAACCAACCATGTAGAACGCCTGCTCCGGCAGGTGATCGTATTCGCCTTCCATGATGCCTTTAAAGCCACGGATGGTGTCTTTCAGGGAAACGTATTTACCCGGAGAACCGGTGAATACTTCCGCAACGAAGAACGGCTGGGACAGGAAGCGCTGGATCTTACGTGCGCGAGCTACCACCAGTTTATCTTCTTCAGACAGCTCATCCATACCCAGGATGGCGATGATGTCTTTTAGTTCCTGGTAACGTTGCAGCAGGGACTGTACGCCACGCGCGGTGTCGTAATGTTCCTGACCAACGACCAGTGGATCCAGCTGACGGCTGGTGGAGTCCAGCGGGTCAACGGCTGGGTAGATACCCAGAGACGCGATCTGACGGCTCAGTACCACGGTCGCATCTAAGTGAGCAAAGGTGGTGGCTGGAGATGGGTCAGTCAGGTCATCCGCAGGTACGTATACCGCCTGAACGGAGGTGATCGAACCGGTTTTGGTAGAAGTGATACGCTCCTGCAGAACGCCCATCTCTTCCGCCAGCGTCGGCTGGTAACCTACTGCTGAAGGCATACGACCCAGCAGTGCAGATACTTCAGTACCGGCCAGGGTGTAACGGTAGATGTTATCTACGAACAGCAGCACGTCACGACCTTCATCACGGAACTTCTCAGCCATAGTCAGACCGGTCAGCGCAACGCGCAGACGGTTTCCTGGTGGCTCGTTCATCTGGCCATAAACCAGGGATACTTTATCCAGAACGTTGGAGTCGGTCATTTCGTGGTAGAAGTCGTTACCCTCACGAGTACGCTCACCCACGCCTGCAAACACGGAGTAACCGGAGTGCTCGATCGCGATGTTACGGATCAGCTCCATCATGTTTACGGTTTTACCCACGCCCGCACCACCAAACAGACCGACTTTACCGCCCTTAGCGAACGGACACATCAGGTCGATAACTTTGATGCCGGTTTCCAGCAGTTCCTGAGAGCTAGACAGCTCTTCATAGGAAGGTGCTGCACGGTGGATTGCCCAACGGTCTTCTTCACCGATGTCGCCTTTCATGTCGATTGGTTGACCCAATACGTTCATGATACGACCCAGTGTTGCTTTACCTACTGGGACTTCGATTGGGTGCTCGAGATCTTTAACGGCCAGACCACGACGCAGACCGTCGGAAGAACCCATTGCGATGGTACGCACGATACCACCACCGAGCTGCTGCTGAACTTCCAGCACCAGACTCTCGTTACCATTCTGTACCTCAAGAGCATCGTACACGCGCGGTACGGCATCCTGAGGGAATTCGACGTCAACCACGGCGCCGATTACCTGGACAATTTTTCCAGTAGCCATCTTGAATCCTCTACGAATTAACCTGGTTATACCGCGGATGCACCACCGACGATTTCGGTGAGTTCCTGAGTAATGCTGGCCTGACGAGCTTTGTTGTATACCAACTGCAGCTCTTTAATCAGGCTGCCGCCATTGTCGGTCGCGGCTTTCATCGCCACCATACGTGCGGCCTGCTCGCTGGCCAGGTTTTCTACCACACCCTGATAAACCTGAGATTCAACGTAACGACGCAGCAGGGTATCCAGCAGCGGTTTCGGATCGGGTTCATACAGGTAATCCCAGGCTTTCTGCTTCAGCTCTTGATCTTCTGATGCCGGTAAAGGCAGCAGTTGAGTGAGGGTCGGAACCTGAGACATGGTGTTAATAAATTTGTTGCTGACAACGTAAAGTCTGTCCAGACGGCCTTCATCATAGGCCTGCAACATCACTTTTACCGGGCCAATCAGCTCGGACAGGGATGGGTTATCACCCATGCCCGTCACCTGAGCGACGATATTGCCGCCTACGGAATTAAAGAAAGAGACGCCCTTAGAGCCGATCATCGCGATATCGCTTTGAACGCCTTTATCGGACCAGACTTTCATATCCGCCAGCAGTTTTTTGAACAGGTTAATGTTCAAGCCACCGCACAGACCACGGTCGGTAGACACCACCAGGTAGCCCACGCGTTTAACGTCGCGTTCTTCCAGGTAAGGATGCTTATATTCCAGATTACCGTTTGCAAGGTGACCAATCACTTTGCGCATGGTATCTGCATAAGGACGGCTGGACGCCATGCGATCCTGCGATTTACGCATTTTGGAAGCGGCGACCATCTCCATCGCTTTAGTGATCTTCTGCGTGTTCTGGACGCTTGCGATCTTACTACGTATCTCTTTTGCGCCGGCCATGAGCTTCTCCTCAATGCCTTGCGGTCTGTCCTAAGACAGACCGCCGGACGTTACCAGGACTGGGTTGCTTTGAAGGAATCGAGGATGCTTTTCAGCTTGCCTTCGATTTCGTCGTTATAGCCACCGGACTGGTTGATCTCTTGCATCAGCGGAGCGTGATCACGGTCAACGTAAGCCAACAGAGCGGCTTCGAAGCTACCGATTTTCGCCAGTTCCACATCTTCGAGGTAACCGCGTTCAGCCGCGAACAGCACCAGACCCTGTTGTGCAACAGACATTGGGGCATACTGTTTCTGCTTCAGGAGTTCGGTCACTTTCTGACCGTGGCTCAGCTGTTTACGGGTTGCTTCATCCAGATCGGAAGCGAACTGCGAGAACGCCGCCAGTTCACGATACTGAGCCAGCGCGGTACGAATACCACCGGACAGTTTCTTGATGATCTTGGTCTGAGCAGCACCACCAACACGGGATACGGAGATACCTGGGTTAACTGCAGGACGAATACCGGAGTTAAACAGGTTGGTTTCCAGGAAGATCTGACCATCGGTAATCGAAATTACGTTGGTTGGAACGAACGCAGAAACGTCACCCGCCTGGGTTTCGATAATCGGCAGAGCAGTCAGAGAACCGGTTTTACCTTTCACTTCACCTTTGGTGAAGTTCTCAACGTATTCCGCGTTTACGCGGGATGCGCGCTCAAGCAGACGGGAGTGGAGATAAAACACGTCACCCGGGAATGCTTCACGTCCTGGTGGACGGCGCAGCAGCAGGGAAACCTGACGGTAAGCAACAGCCTGTTTAGACAGGTCATCGTATACGATCAACGCATCTTCACCGCGGTCACGGAAGTATTCGCCCATTGCGCAACCCGCATAAGGTGCCAGGTATTGCAGTGCAGCGGATTCAGAAGCGGTCGCAACCACAACGATGGTGTTAGACAGCGCGCCGTGCTCTTCCAGTTTACGAACCACGTTAGAAATGGTGGACGCTTTCTGGCCGATGGCCACATACACACATTTGATACCGGAGTCGCGCTGGTTGATGATCGCATCGATTGCCATCGCGGTTTTACCGGTCTGACGGTCACCGATGATCAATTCACGCTGACCACGACCGATTGGGATCATGGCATCAACGGATTTATAACCAGTCTGCACTGGCTGATCAACGGACTGACGTTCGATAACGCCTGGTGCGATAACTTCGATTGGCGAGAAGCCATCGTTATCAACCGGGCCTTTACCGTCGATTGGTGCACCCAGGGTGTTCACCACGCGACCCAGCAGGCCACGGCCGACTGGTACTTCCAGAATACGACCAGTACATTTGACTTTCATGCCTTCGGCAAGGTCAGCGTACGGGCCCATCACAACTGCACCTACAGAGTCGCGCTCCAGGTTCAGTGCGATTGCGTAACGGTTACCCGGAAGGGAAATCATCTCACCCTGCATACAATCGGCCAAGCCGTGGATGCGGATAACACCGTCACTTACAGAAACAATAGTACCTTCGTTATGAGCTTCACTCACAACACTAAACTGAGCAATGCGCTGCTTGATCAGTTCGCTGATTTCGGTGGAATTCAGTTGCATGCTCCAGTCCCCTTAAGACTGCAAGACGTCTGCAAGGCGTTCAAGACGGCCGCGTACGCTGCCGTCAATGACCATATCACCCGCTCGGATGATTACGCCCGCCATAACAGACTTATCGATTTTGCAATTCAGCTTAACTTTGCGTGACAGACGTTTTTCCATTGCGGCGGTGATCTTCGCAAGCTGTTCATCACTCAGTTCGTTCGCCGAGGTCACTTCAACTTCGGCGGTAGCTTCACTGAGAGCACGTAAGTGCTCGAACTGCTCAAGAACATCCGGGAGCACGCGTAAACGACCATTTTCAGCCATAACCTTAATCAGGTTCTGGCCGCTGGCGTCCAGCTGCTCGCCACAAACGGCGATAAACGACGCAGCAAGCGTTTCTGGTGCTAACGCACCTGAAAGCATCTCAGCCATTTGCTCGTTTTTCGTTACCTCAGCGGCAAACGCCAGCATATCCTGCCAGCGGTCGACATTTTGGTGTTCGACAGCAAAGTCAAAAGCTGCTTTGGCGTAGGGGCGAGCTACCGTAACAAATTCAGACATCAGCCCCTCCCTCCTTACAGTTCAGCGACAAGTTTGTCCACGATGTCGCTGTTAGCAGCTTCATCCACGGAACGTTCGATGATCTTCTCGGCGCCAGCAACAGCCAGAATCGCAACCTGCTTACGCAGTTCTTCACGTGCACGTTTACGCTCAGCATCAATTTCAGCCTGCGCCTGTGCAACGATCTTAGTGCGTTCCTGTTCTGCTTCAGCTTTTGCTTCGTCCAGGATCTGTGAACGGCGTTTGTTAGCCTGTTCAATGATGACCTGAGCTTCAGCTTTCGCTTTTTTCAGCTGGTCTGTCGCGTTGGCCTGTGCAAGGTCCAAATCTTTCTTAGCGCGCTCTGCAGAAGCCAAACCGTCAGCAATTTCTTTTTGACGTTTTTCGATGGCAGCCATTAAAGGCGGCCATACGTACTTCATACAGAACCAGACAAAGAGAATAAACGCGATGGCCTGGCCGAGGATTGTTGCGTTCATGTTCACAGCACAATACCTCTTAAATTTCTGTGGCTTAGGTTTTTAGAACTACTACTACGCGACAGCAAACATCACGTACAGACCCAGACCTACAGCGATCATTGGGATTGCATCCACCAGACCCATAACGATAAAGAACTGAGTACGCAGCAGAGGAATCAGATCCGGTTGACGCGCTGCGCCTTCCAGGAATTTGCCCCCGAGGATGCCGATACCGATCGCAGCACCGATAGCCGCCAGACCCATCATCACAGCGGCAGCCATGTACAGCAGATCCATATTCAGGTTTTCCATGACAGTCTCCAGTTTGTTTCAAATAAAAACGTAGTAGTGTTGGTAAAAAATCAGTGCTCTTCAGACGCCATCGACAGATAGACGATCGTCAGAACCATGAAGATAAAGGCTTGCAGCGTAATGATCAGGATGTGGAAAATGGCCCATGGCACATTCAGAATCCACTGTGACCACCACGGCAGAAGACCCGCGATCAGAATGAAAATCAGCTCACCCGCATACATGTTGCCGAACAGTCGCAGACCGAGAGAAACCGGTTTGGACAGCAGGCTCACGCCTTCCAGGATCAGGTTGACCGGAATAAACGCCCAGTGGTTGAACGGCTGCAAGGTAAGCTCTTTCACGAAGCCGCTTACGCCTTTCATTTTGATGCTGTAGAAAAGAATCAGGATGAATACGCCCAGCGCCATGGACAGGGTAATGTTCACGTCAGCAGACGGAACCACACGCAGTGCAGGCAGGCCGAAGACATGCTCACCGATGTATGGCAGCAAGTCGATAGGCAGAAGGTCCATCAGGTTCATCAGGAAGACCCAGACGAAGACAGTCAACGCCAGTGGAGCAATCAGCTTGCTCTTACCGTGATACATGTCTTTAACGCTGCCATGAACAAAGCCGATGACTAATTCAATTGCCGTCTGGAATTTCCCTGGAACGCCGCTGGTCGCTTTTTTAGCAACGCTACGGAACATGGCCAGGAACAACAGACCCAACACCACCGAGAAGAACATGGAGTCAATGTTGAGCGTCCAGAAGGTGGCCGGGGGGTTATGCGGATCCACCAGCGAGAATGTACGCAGATCCATCTGAAGGTTCGTCAGATGGTGACCTATGTAATCCTGCGGCGTCATATTTTCTGAAGCCATGATGCCTTTTACCCTTTGTTGTTGATTACAGCTGGCGCCAGAACTTGTACCACCAGCACCAAAACCCACGTCACGATCAGCGGCAAAAATACCACTTTGAAAACAGCCAGCGCCATCACCAGTAAGGCAAAGGTCAGCAACACCTTACACACTTCGCCAAGAGCGAAGGACCAGGCCACGCGGCCTTTGGCGGGTGTATGCGCCTGATGACGCCAGGCAAAAATCATAAAGAACATGTTTGGCAAAATAACTGCCAGGCCTCCACAAACAGCGGAGATGCCCCAGAAGGGGTCTTTCAGGCTGAACAGCAGTCCACTTGCTATCACGGCCAAAAACTGTATGAACAGAAGTTTACGTGCAACGTTTCTACTCAAGAGCGACACAGACATCACGTTAAACTCCTGCTCCCTTCGAGGTACGTCGCGTGTCGTATAAAACGTTCTTTAAGGCTCAGAGTCAAGCAGCAAAAAGCGGACAAATTATACGGTGCGCCCCCGTGAATTCAAACAATAAGTAGCGAAAAGGTGAATAAATGTTTAAAAATTTTTCACTACCGCTATTTTTCAACTTTTCATCAAAGAGTGAGCCGGGATACAAAACAGCAAACTGCTCTGAAACGTTGATGATAAAGCGTGCACGAGATCACAAAACACACATTTACGATAAGATCATATTAATCAAATCCATAAATCGAATTATTTCATCTTTATGATATTAAAGGTTAATTAACGCAACTTTTCTCAAAACAACCCTATCTACAATAAAAACCATTCATTGACATTTTTAATAAAAATTTAACATGAATGTGTTGTTACCGATTCCGACTTTTAGCAGGCTGATATTTTCATGCTTGACTATCTTTTGGGTGAACAACGCTGCTGAAGTTAACCTCAAGAAAATCACTGGTAACAATCACGTTAAATCAGCCTCTAAGGAAATCTTTTTTCCATGCTGTTTTTTAACACACTAAGAACAGCACAAATTCCACATTTTTATACATCTTTTAAAAATGATTTGGTTTAATCACCACCAAATGACGTTCACCCTCGAGTTGCGGAACCTGAAGTTTAGCAATGGACTCGACGCTATAACCCTCAGGTAACTGGGCGATTTCATCTTCAGGCACCAGACCTTTGAGCGCATAAAAACGGCCGTCCTGCGCCGGTAAATGCTTGCACCAACTCACCATATCGTTGAGGGAAGCGAATGCACGGCTGATCACGCCATCAAATGGCGGTTCGGAGGGAAACGCTTCTACCCTGCTCTGCACCGGCTCGATGTTTTCAAGCTTCAGCTCATGCTGCACTTGACGCAGGAAACGTACTCGCTTGCCAAGGCTGTCTAACAACGTGAAGTGGCATTCAGGGCGCACAATTGACAGCGGAATACCGGGTAATCCCGGGCCCGTACCGACGTCAATAAAGCGCTCGCCGCGCAGATGAGGCGCAACCACAATGCTATCGAGAATATGACGAATCAGCATCTCGTTAGGATCGCGAACTGACGTAAGGTTATACGCTTTATTCCATTTGTTCAGCATATCGACATACGCCACCAGCTGGTTTTTCTGGTGATCGGTGAGCGAAATGCCGGCCTGTTCCAGCAGACGAGAAAGTTTGTTGAGCACGGTGAATACCTGTAGAGAGGATTGTTGGCCCGGCCAACGCAATGTGGCCGGGCAACGATTATCATAGACTTAAGCGCTGCGGCGCAGCATACCTTGTTTTTTCAGCCAGACCAGCAGAATGGAAATGGCTGCAGGTGTTACACCAGAAATACGCGATGCCTGACCGATCGAGACGGGTTTGTGATCGTTTAGTTTGGCGATAACTTCGTTAGACAACCCCGTCACCTGACGGTAATCCAACATTTCTGGCAGCAGCGTGTTTTCGTTGCGCTGCTGTTTTTCGATCTCATCCTGCTGACGTGCGATATAACCTTCGTATTTGACCTGAATTTCCACCTGCTCAGCCGCTTCAGCATCGTCAAGGCCCGGTGCAAATGGCGTCATCTGCACCAGCTGTTCGTAAGTCATGCCGGGGCGACGTAACAGATCTTCACCGCTGGCTTCACGCGACAGCGGCGCTGTTAAGTGAGCATTCACTTCGGCAGCGGAATCGGCTAACGGATTCACCCAGGTAGATCTCAGGCGCTGACGTTCGGTTTCGATACGTTCCAGCTTTTCGTTGAAACGAGCCCAACGTTCGTCATCAACAAGACCCAACTCACGCCCCATTTCGGTGAGACGCAAATCGGCATTATCTTCGCGAAGCATCAAACGATATTCCGCACGCGAGGTAAACATGCGGTACGGTTCTTTTGTGCCCATGGTGCTGAGATCGTCAACAAGAACACCAAGGTAAGCCTGATCGCGACGCGGCGCCCAGCC
This sequence comes from Lelliottia sp., assembly GCF_045627565.1. Lineage (NCBI taxonomy): Bacteria > Pseudomonadati > Pseudomonadota > Gammaproteobacteria > Enterobacterales > Enterobacteriaceae > Lelliottia > Lelliottia sp. The sequence goes on from NZ_JAZQNX010000004.1 coordinate 69,730, forward strand.
CTCTTTTTCATCTGATAACCGTGCGGCGTTCAAGCCCGCCAGCAGCCCTTGGGCAGCGGCTTCTTCGTAACCCGTGGTGCCGTTAATTTGACCGGCAAAGAACAGACCCTGAATAAATTTGCTTTCCAGCGTCGGTTTCAGATCGCGAGGGTCGAAGAAATCGTACTCGATCGCGTAGCCAGGGCGCACAATTTTTGCGTTTTCCATACCCTGCATCGAACGAACGATTTGGATCTGCACATCAAACGGCAGGCTGGTGGAGATGCCGTTCGGATAAATTTCATTGGATGTCAGGCCTTCTGGCTCCAGGAAAATCTGGTGCTGGTTACGATCTGCAAAGCGCATCACCTTGTCTTCGATCGACGGGCAATAACGTGGGCCGATCCCCTCGATCACCCCGGCATACATCGGGCTGCGATCGAGGTTATTGCGGATCACATCATGGGTTTTCTCGTTGGTATGCGTGATGTAACACGGTACCTGTTGAGGATGCTGAGCAGCATTGCCCATGAACGAGAAGACAGGAATAGGCGTGTCACCATGCTGTTGAGCCAGCACGCTGAAATCGATAGTACGCGCGTCGATGCGCGGCGGTGTACCGGTCTTCAGGCGATTAACGCGCAGCGGCAGCTCACGCAAACGACGGGACAGTGAAATGGATGGCGGATCGCCAGCACGGCCACCGCTGTAATTATCCAGACCGATATGAATTTTACCGTCGAGGAAAGTCCCCACCGTTAACACAACCGCTTTGGCGCGGAATTTGAGTCCCATTTGGGTCACTGCGCCGACAACGCGATCGTTTTCGACGATCAGATCTTCAACCGCCTGCTGGAAGATCATCAGGTTAGGTTGATTCTCCAGCGCAGTACGTACTGCCTGCCGGTACAATACACGGTCTGCCTGAGCACGGGTGGCGCGGACTGCCGGGCCTTTACTCGCGTTTAGTATCCTAAACTGGATACCAGCATGATCGATCGCCTTCGCCATCAAGCCGCCGAGGGCATCGACTTCTTTTACCAGGTGTCCTTTCCCAATGCCGCCAATCGCCGGATTGCAGGACATTTGTCCCAGCGTGTCGATATTGTGTGTCAAAAGCAGGGTCTGTTGACCCATACGCGCTGCGGCCATGGCGGCCTCAGTGCCTGCATGACCCCCGCCAATGATGATGACGTCAAAAGGATCCTGATAAAACATGCTTTCCTGCCTTGCGTAAAGCGGTTTGAAAATGGATTTAAGCCCGGGCCGTGGATTCTACTCAAGTTTAGTCTTTCGAGAAAGCATTGGGATCTTGGCTATTAAAAAGAAGATCTTCTTATTTAGAGATCTGTTTTACTATGATCTCTTATTAGGATCGCACGTTTCTGTGGATAAGCGGGATCTCATTAGGAAGATCATCACGTTAGAAAGGATCGTTTGCTGTGAATGATCGGTGATCCTGGACAGTATAAGCTGGGGTTAGATCGTGACCTTATCCACAGCTCAAAAAGGAAGCAATAGTTATACTTTGGATAACTACCGCTTAATCCAAGCTTTTAACCAGACTTATCCACATCTGATCGCGTGATCTTTAATCATTTTTGAGTAAATTTTTCCATTCACTCAACCATTCTTCGGCTGGATCCTCTGGAATATCGTGATCGAGGACGTTGATCTTCAGTGTTTCGCCGATCTGTTTTGCACCGCAGGACGTGATCGCGGCTTCAACTTTCTCTATTGCACCGCAAAAAGTGTCATATTCGCGGCTGCCGATACCCACTGCACCAAAACGCACGGCGGTCAGGCTCGGTTGCTGCTCAAGTAGCTCATCATAGAGAGGTTGGAGATTGTCCGGGATGTCGCCAGCGCCATGCGTTGACGTGATCAGCAACCAAATTCCATCAGTAGGAAGATCTTCCAGTAACGGGCCGTGCAGTGTTTCGGTCGAAAACCCAGCATCTTCAAGCTTTTCGGCCAAATGTTCTGCAACGTATTCCGCGCCGCCAAGAGTACTGCCACTGATAAGAGTTATATCTGCCATGATCGCTCGCTCATATAAAGAGGGGATCATTGTACGCTGTGAGTGAGCTGGGATCTACCTGTGGAAAATGTGGTGATTAAAACGCCCTGTTACGGGCGGATGGTGCGCATGATCGGGTTCTGCAGGGAGATCAGTGTCTCGGTGGACTGAATTTCATCAATTGTTTGGATCTTGTTGATAAGTACCTGTTGCAGGGCGTCAATCGATCGGCACATGACCTTAATAAAGATGCTGTAGTGCCCTGTGGTGTAATAGGCTTCTGTCACCTCTTCCAGGCTCTCAAGTCTTGCCAGCGCTGACGGATAATCTTTCGCACTTTTCAGAATAATGCCAATGAAGCAGCACACGTCATATCCCAACTGCTTAGGGCTGACGTCAATTCGCGCTCCGGTAATGATCCCGGCCTGCTTCATCTTCTCTACCCGAACGTGAATTGTGCCCGGGCTCACGCCAAATTGTTTTGCCAGTTCGGCGTAAGCGGTACGTGCATTCGCCATTAATGCTTCAAGGATGCCGCGGTCCAGATTATCGATCTGATAATTTTCCATCATTTTTTCTTATGAAGAATGAGTAATCACTCTATTCTAGCCTTTTATTTTATCGAATCAAAAGTGAACGTGGCTTTTTGTTGTTGGATTATTGAATTGAGGCCCTGTTTTGTTGCTTAATCAATATCAACAGGACGCAGGAGTATAAAAATGAAAACCGCTTACATCGTAAAACAACGCCAGATCAGCTTCGTTAAATCCCATTTTTCACGTCAGCTTGAAGAGAAGTTGGGCCTGATTGAAGTTCAGGCACCGATCCTCAGCCGCGTAGGTGATGGGACGCAAGATAACCTGTCTGGTTGCGAAAAAGCGGTACAGGTCAAAGTGAAAACATTGCCAGACGCCCAGTTCGAAGTGGTTCACTCACTGGCGAAATGGAAGCGTCAAACGTTAGGACAACACGACTTCAGCGCGGGCGAAGGGCTTTACACGCACATGAAAGCCCTGCGCCCCGATGAAGACCGTCTAACAGCCATTCATTCTGTCTACGTTGACCAGTGGGACTGGGAGCGCGTCATGGGTGATGGCGAACGCCATATCGGTACGCTGAAATCTACCGTAGAAGCGATTTATGCGGGGATCAAAACGACGGAAACGGCCGTCAGTAAAGAATTCGGTCTGGCACCGTTCCTGCCAGACACGATCCACTTTATTCACAGTCAGGATCTGCTGAGCCGTTTCCCGGATCTGGATGCAAAAGGCCGTGAGCGTGCGATCGCTAAAGAGCTGGGCGCGGTATTCCTGATTGGTATTGGGGGGAAACTGTCTGACGGCAAACGTCATGACGTGCGTGCGCCGGATTATGATGACTGGAGCACCGCCGGTGAAAGCGAACGCGCGGGGTTGAACGGTGACATTCTGGTCTGGAACCCGATTCTGGAAGACGCGTTTGAGCTTTCTTCAATGGGGATCCGCGTGGATGCTGACGCGCTTAAACGCCAGCTTGCGGTGACGGGTGATGAAGATCGCCTGAAACTCGAGTGGCACCAGGCGCTGCTGCGCGGCGAGATGCCGCAGACTATCGGCGGCGGGATTGGTCAGTCTCGTTTAACGATGCTGCTGCTGCAACTTTCCCATATCGGCCAGGTTCAGTGCGGTGTATGGCCACAGCAGGTTCGTGCGAGCGTGGATTCTCTTCTTTAATTAGCGTTTCCAGCGTCGGATAAGACGGCTGCGTAACCCGGTATCAAAGCGCCAGATATGATCGAAAATGCGCATGATGCCGGGTTTTCCATGTGCAGACATCGCCACGGCATGAAAGCGATGTTGTTGATCCCGCTGCAAAGACTTCACTTTTGCCACCACGTCGTCCGGTAATCGCTGGGCAATAAAATCAGAAATCACTACCGCATCGGCGTCATACCAGTCCCCACCCTGCATCCGTTCGATGATGGAACGAAAACAGCTGGCGATATCCGTCCCGCCGCGAAAGCGCTGACTCAAAAAGCGGATCGCCTGTTCGATGCCCTGTTCAGCCGTTAACTCATAGCCCACGACCTCACTGGAAAACAGCATAATAAAGCAGCGACGTCGGTCTGCGAGGGCAACGCGCATCAGTGCCAGACAAAACGCTTTGGCGCATTGCTCGTTGAAACCGCCCATTGAGCCCGAGGTATCAACGCAGACAATAAAGGGGCCGCGTGGCTGTTCGTCAAAATCCTGATGAATGACCGGGCGCTGGCTGATTTTCTCATGCCAGGATTCACCCTGCAGGCGATAGGTGAGCAGCTGTTTCTCCACCAGCCGACGGTAAAATTCATATTCCAGTTCGGTGATGCCCAGCGTCGCCAGTTCGGTCGGCAACAGGCGTAAAATATCATCACTTTGCTGTAACCCGTCCACCTGCTCCGGTACGGTGGCGGGCTCGCGCACCAGCGTGCGGAAGGTTTCCATTGGGGCGTCTTTTTTCGGCACTGACTTGGCTTCTCGCGAACGACCAAGCTGCTCTGCGATCTGCATCAATTCGGGTTGTTGCGCCAGAAAATCGCCGTATTTCACAATCAACTGATAATCACCGCGTTTGATTTGTCCGGCGCTCATATCCCACAGACGTCCGGCAGAATTTTCATTTTCCACCAGCACCTGTTCCAGTTGCCCGGTCAGCGTCATGCGTTCCTGAACTTCACTAAGCAGTTGTTCACGTTCCTCTTCCAGAAGCTGCTGGTTGAGTGACGTGGTTTGTACCACCAGGCTCAGCCGCCAACGCTGCAGAAACAGGGTATGCAACGCCGGGGTGAATGTCGCGTTGTCCGTAACCAGCTTGCGGGCCTGAGCCGCATAAGGAGAGTGCACCTTATCGAGTAGCGTCAAAATTTGCGGCAGTTGAACCATGAACTGGGGTGTCGATAACCGCTGGCATTGCTGATAGCACTCCACCTCTTTCGTCAGTTCAGGCGGGACTTCAGTCTCTTTGAGACGTCTGCGTAGGCTATCGCGCCAGCGCGGCAGGTCGTCGGTAACGGCCTTTTTGATACGGGGAAATTTTTCAAAGAAAGCGGCCAGCTGCGGAGAAGCGAGTAGGGTGAGCACGACCTCTTCGATCAACCCCTCTTCTCCGACGGCCAGCATCACATTCAGCGTATCCAGCGTTAGCATTGACGCGCCTGTTTAATCTGCGCGCTGACATCCTGCAGGCTGGCTTCGATACGGCCCAACCAGTCGCTGTGCACAAAGAGGCATTTTTGCTGCTCACTGAAGCGCGTATGTTGCTGGTGCCACTCGGTATCCAGCGCTTCCAACTGCTGTTTGATCTCTTCCGGCACGTTCTCGGCAACGTTGCCAGGCAGGGCAAGGCGTGATCCTTGCAGACTGACATCGCGGATCACCAGATGCTGGCTGGTATCCACTTCCAGATTCAGGATCTGCGCAAAGCCGATCCCGTTTAGCTTTCCGCGGATCTCGCCGCTTTTGTCCAGCCACTGCGCCAGCGCTTCGCGCTCCAGGGTGATGTGCACCACCTGCATATCGTGGAGCTTCAGCGGCTGCTGGAGCAGAAGCGTCAGCGAGGTTTCAGTCAGTTCCGTGGGGAGTTCATAGTGAGGTTTACGCGAGAACATCCCGCCGAGGCGACTGACTTTAAGTGCAGTTTTATCACTTTGCTGCTGCTGAAGCTGGATGCGTCGCTGAGTGATGGCTCCCAGCTGGTTAAGCATGGTCTGCTGTCCCCATGCGTGCCCGGTCATCAAAACATCCAACTGCTGTTGCATGAGATTCATGCCTTCTGCATCGTGCCACAGGCAGTCTTTTAGCAGGATTAGGTCGATCGGGGCGACGGCGTCTCTCCCACTGAATAATGCGCTCGACTGCAACAGGCGAATGGCTTTTTTCCAACGACGGTCTGACACATAGGGTGCTGACGGCAGTAAATCCAGCTGCTGGCGCAGCATGAAGATCAGCTCAAACACCGAATCGGGCAGCTTTATCTTGCCGATATCCTGCTGCCACTGCTGATACTCTTCGTCAGTCACCTGTAGCGAAGGCGAAACCGGATTTTCATTTTCATCCTGCTGACTCACGAGCATCGAGCGGAAATTGGATTTGTCCTGCACTTTGTCCAGCCACAGGCGAATCAACATGCGGTCATACAATGCCTCAAGGCTGTTATCTGCTTCCGGCAGTTCATTAGATGCGGCCACCAGCAAACGCATCGGGATTTTTTCTTCGTACGCGCCGTTGCGAAAGCGGCGTTCGTTGATGGCGGTGAGCAGCGTATTCAGGATGGCGGGACCAGCTTTCCAGATCTCATCCAGAAAAACGATTTCTGCTTCGGGGAGATAGCCAGCCGTTAAACGCTGATAGCGCCCTTCATCTTTGAGAGCCTGAATCGACAGCGGGCCAAACACCTCTTCTGGCGTGGAGAAACGGGTCATCAAATATTCAAAGGCGCGTGCATTTTGAAAGGCGAACTTCAGGCGGCGGGCGATCAGACTTTTTGCTATGCCGGGGGGGCCGAGTAAAAAGACGCTTTCACCGCTCAGCGCAGCCAACAAACACAAGCGAATCGCATGGCTACGCTCGAAAAGGCCTTTTTCCAGTGCGCTGCTGAGGCGGGAAATTCTTTCTGCTAATAAATGTGAGTGAGCCATAATAGTTTTGCGTCCTTTCGCTGTCGTTGCAGCTATTTGATGCGAGTATAGACGTTTCGGCATGGGCTGGTAATAGACTGAAGTACGGCGCTATTTTCTTTGCGCTAAATTAAAGCGGTTGCATTTAGGGATACGATCTTGCGATTAATCGTGCATACTGTGCGCCTTTTTGTGGGCCAAGGGACTCAGCACACATTTGTTCTACAACGAAAAGACTAGTCTATGAGCACTGATAATAAGCAATCATTACGCGCTATAACGCTTGCGGCTATTGGGGTTGTCTATGGTGACATTGGCACCAGCCCGCTTTACACGCTTCGCGAATGTCTGTCCGGGCAGTTTGGTTTTGGTGTCGAACGTGACGCCGTGTTTGGCTTTTTGTCACTCATCTTCTGGCTGCTGATTCTGGTAGTCTCGCTTAAATATCTCTCGTTTGTCATGCGCGCGGATAACGCCGGTGAAGGCGGGATCCTGACGTTGATGTCCCTGGCGGGGCGTAACACGTCGGCAGGAATGACCTCTTTCCTGGTGATCATCGGATTGATTGGTGGCAGCTTCTTCTATGGGGAAGTGGTGATCACCCCTGCGATTTCGGTGCTTTCGGCGATCGAGGGGCTGGAGATTATCGCGCCGCAGCTCGATACCTGGGTGGTTCCGCTCGCCATTATTGTCCTGACCCTGCTTTTTGCGATTCAGAAACATGGCACAGGGCTGGTGGGTAAGCTGTTTGCCCCGATTATGCTGGCCTGGTTCCTGATCCTGGCGGCACTGGGTTTGCGCGGAATTATGGGCAACCCAGAAGTGCTACAGGCCCTTAACCCTATCTGGGCGGTCCATTTCTTCCTGGAATACAAAACCGTTTCGTTTGTTGCCCTTGGCGCGGTCGTGCTTTCTATTACCGGCGTCGAAGCGCTGTATGCGGATATGGGTCACTTTGGGAAGCTGCCGATTCGCCTCGCATGGTTTACCGTCGTCTTGCCGTCTCTGGTGTTGAATTATTTCGGTCAGGGGGCGCTGTTGCTGAAAAACCCTGAGGCAATAAAAAACCCGTTCTTCCTGCTGGCACCGGACTGGGCGCTGGTGCCGATGTTGATTATCGCCACGTTGGCGACCGTTATCGCGTCCCAGGCTGTGATCTCTGGCGTGTTCTCGTTGACGCGTCAGGCGGTTCGCCTCGGGTATTTGTCGCCGATGCGCATTATTCATACCTCTGAGATGGAATCCGGTCAGATCTACATCCCGTTCATTAACTGGCTGCTTTACGTTGCCGTGGTGATTGTGATTGTCAGCTTTGAACACTCCAGCAATCTGGCGGCGGCGTACGGTATTGCCGTCACGGGGACGATGGTGCTTACGTCGATTCTATCGACCACCGTAGCGTATCGGAACTGGCACTGGAATAAGTTCCTGGTGGCGCTGATTCTTGTGGGGCTGTTGTTTATTGATTTGCCACTGTTCTCGGCAAACCTGGATAAAATCGTCTCGGGTGGCTGGCTGCCGTTGACGCTGGGTCTGGTGATGTTCATCGTGATGACAACGTGGAAAAGCGAGCGATTCCGCCTGCTGCGTCGCATGCACGAGCACGGTAATTCTCTTGAGGCGATGATCGCCTCGCTGGAGAAATCACCGCCGGTACGCGTGCCTGGCACCGCGGTATACATGTCACGAGCGCAAAAAGTTATTCCGTTTGCGCTGATGCATAACCTCAAGCACAACAAAGTGCTGCACGAACGCGTGATTTTGCTGACGCTGCGTACTGAAGATGCGCCGTACGTGCATAACGTTCGTCGCGTACAGATAGAACAATTATCCCCGACGTTCTGGCGCGTGGTAGCAAGCTACGGTTGGCGCGAAACGCCGAACGTGGAAGAGGTCTTCCACCGCTGCGGTCTCGAAGGGCTGAGCTGTCGCATGATGGAAACCTCGTTCTTTATGTCGCACGAGTCGCTGATTGTCGGCAAACGTCCGTGGTATCTGCGCCTGCGGGGCAAGCTGTATCTTATTCTGCAACGTAACGCCCTGCGTGCGCCGGATCAGTTTGAGATTCCGCCTAACCGTGTGATTGAATTAGGAACGCAGGTCGAAATTTAAATCGCCGCATGAATGCCGGGAAGCGCAACGCTCACCCGGCATTTTTCTTTATGTTTTTCCCTTCAGATTTTACTTAGCGAAACGTTTCGACGTCGATCACAATTCTGTTACGTCATGATGGTTTTCTGAACACTCTTACGGCTACACTTATTTCAGCGAAACGTTTCGCTAGTGGAGCAAGAAAATGAAGAAAGGCACGGTACTCAATTCTGAAATCTCATCGGTTATTTCCCGTCTTGGGCATACCGATACGCTGGTGGTTTGCGATGCAGGCTTACCGGTTCCGCACGGCACAACACGTATTGATATGGCATTAACGCAGGGTGTTCCCTCGTTTATGCAGGTACTTGATGTGGTGACGGCGGAGATGCAGGTTGAGACAGCCATTCTCGCGACGGAAATTAAACAACATAATCCGCAACTCCACGAAACGTTGCTCGGCCACATAGAGCAACTGCAACAACACCAGGGAAACACCATTGAAATTCGTTACACAACGCATGAACAGTTCAAACAACAAACCGCAGACAGTCAGGCGGTGATTCGCAGCGGGGAGTGTTCCCCGTATGCGAATATCATTCTCTGTGCTGGCGTCACGTTCTGAGGCCATCATGGACGCATTATTGCAACTCAAAGGGATCGATAAATCGTTCCCGGGCGTAAAAGCCCTCTCTGGCGCGGCGTTGAACGTTTACGCCGGTCGCGTGATGGCGCTGGTAGGTGAAAACGGCGCTGGCAAATCCACCATGATGAAAGTGCTGACCGGCATCTATCAACGCGATGCGGGTTCGCTGGTGTGGCTGGGAAAAGAAACCACCTTCACCGGACCGAAATCCTCACAGGAAGCCGGAATCGGTATTATCCACCAGGAATTAAACCTGATCCCGCAGCTCACCATTGCCGAAAATATCTTCCTTGGCCGTGAATTCGTGGGCCGCTTTGGCAACATCGACTGGAAGCTGATGTACGCTGAAGCCGACAAACTGCTGGCGAAACTGAATCTGCGCTTCAAGAGCGACCGTCTGGTGGGCGATCTTTCGATCGGCGACCAGCAGATGGTGGAAATCGCGAAAGTCCTGAGCTTCGAGTCAAAAGTCATCGTCATGGATGAACCGACCGATGCACTTACTGATACCGAAACCGAATCCTTATTCCGCGTCATCCGCGAGTTGAAATCGCAGGGACGTGGCATTGTTTATATCTCTCACCGCATGAAAGAGATTTTCGAGATTTGCGATGACGTCACCGTGTTCCGCGACGGGCAGTTTATTGCCGAGCGCGAGGTGGACTCTCTGACCGAAGATTCGCTGATCGAAATGATGGTGGGGCGCAAGCTCGAAGATCAGTATCCGCGACTGGATAAAGCGCCGGGTGACGTCCGCCTGAAGGTGGATAATCTGTGCGGTCCAGGCGTCGACAATGTCTCCTTTACGCTGCGCCAGGGTGAAATCCTGGGTGTGGCGGGCCTGATGGGCGCGGGTCGTACCGAATTAATGAAAGTGCTGTACGGCGCGCTGCCGCGTACCAGTGGTTACGTCACGCTCAACGGTCATGAAGTCGTCACCCGTTCTCCGCAGGATGGGCTCGCAAACGGCATCGTTTATATCTCTGAAGACCGTAAACGCGATGGCCTGGTGCTGGGCATGTCGGTTAAAGAGAACATGTCTCTGACCGCGCTGCGCTATTTCAGCCGTAACGGCGGTGGCTTAAAACATAAAGACGAACAGCAGGCGGTGAGCGATTTTATCCGCCTGTTCAATGTGAAAACGCCTTCGATGGAACAGGCTATCGGCCTGCTTTCCGGCGGTAATCAGCAGAAAGTGGCGATTGCACGAGGTCTGATGACGCGTCCAAAAGTGCTGATCCTCGATGAGCCCACTCGCGGCGTGGACGTCGGCGCCAAGAAAGAGATTTATCAGCTGATCAACCAGTTTAAGGCTGACGGGCTGAGCATCATTCTGGTCTCTTCCGAGATGCCAGAAGTATTAGGCATGAGCGATCGCATTATCGTCATGCATGAAGGGCATCTCGGCGGTGAATTCACTCGCGAGCAGGCCACCCAGGAAGTTCTGATGGCTGCCGCTGTGGGCAAGCTTAATCGCGTGAATCAGGAGTAACAAGATGACTACCCAGGCTGTTTCTGGTCGCCGCTATTTCACTAAGGCATGGCTGTTGGAACAAAAATCGCTGATTGCCCTGCTGGTGCTGATCGCGGTGGTTTCGACCATGAGCCCAAACTTTTTTACCGTTAATAACCTGTTCAATATTCTTCAGCAGACGTCTGTAAACGCCATTATGGCCGTCGGGATGACGCTGGTGATTTTGACGTCGGGTATCGACCTGTCCGTCGGTTCTCTGCTGGCGCTCACCGGCGCGGTCGCGGCTTCAATTGTAGGGATTGAAGTGAATGCGCTGGTGGCGATTGCGGCTGCTCTGGCATTGGGCGCAGCAATTGGTGCTGTCACCGGGATGATTGTGGCAAAAGGCCGGGTGCAGGCATTTATTGCGACTTTGGTGATGATGCTGCTGCTGCGTGGCGTCACGATGGTCTATACCAACGGCAGTCCCGTGAATACCGGATTTACTGACAATGCCGATCTGTTTGGCTGGTTTGGTATTGGTCGCCCGCTGGGGGTTCCAACGCCGGTATGGATCATGGGCATCGTCTTCCTGGCCGCATGGTACATGCTGCATCACACTCGTCTCGGTCGTTATATTTATGCACTCGGCGGTAACGAAGCGGCAACGCGCCTGTCAGGCATCAGCGTTAACAAAGTGAAGATTATCGTTTATTCCCTTTGCGGCTTGCTGGCGTCGCTGGCGGGCATCATCGAAGTGGCTCGTCTCTCCTCGGCACAACCAACGGCGGGTACGGGTTATGAGCTGGATGCGATTGCGGCGGTTGTGCTGGGCGGTACCAGCCTTGCAGGCGGTAAAGGTCGCATTGTTGGGACATTGATCGGCGCGCTGATCCTTGGTTTCCTGAATAATGGTTTGAATTTGTTAGGTGTTTCTTCCTATTACCAGATGATCGTTAAAGCAGTGGTGATTTTGCTGGCGGTTCTGGTAGACAACAAAAAACAGTAACTGACGACACACTACAGGACATCACTGATATGAATATGAAAAAACTGGCTATTCTGGTTTCTGCTGTGGCGCTGAGCGCTACCGTAAGTGCTAACGCAATGGCGAAAGACACCATCGCGCTGGTGGTCTCTACGCTCAACAACCCGTTCTTCGTTTCGCTGAAGGATGGTGCACAGAAAGAAGCCGATAAGCTGGGCTACAACCTGGTTGTGCTGGATTCTCAGAACAACCCGGCGAAAGAGTTGGCTAACGTTCAGGACTTAACCGTTCGCGGCACCAAAATTCTGTTGATCAACCCAACGGATTCCGACGCAGTAGGTAACGCCGTTAAGATGGCAAACCAGGCGAACATCCCGGTTATCACCCTTGACCGCGTTGCTGCTAAAGGCGAAGTGGTAAGCCACATTGCTTCTGATAACGTGCTGGGCGGCAAAATCGCCGGTAACTACATCGCGAAGAAAGCCGGTGAAGGCGCAAAAGTTATCGAGCTGCAGGGTATCGCAGGGACTTCCGCAGCGCGTGAGCGTGGCGAAGGCTTCCAGCAGGCCGTTGCTGCACACAAATTTAACGTACTGGCGAGCCAGCCTGCTGACTTCGACCGTACGAAGGGTCTGAACGTAATGCAGAACCTGCTGACCGCGCATCCTGACGTGCAGGCCGTATTCGCACAGAACGATGAAATGGCACTGGGCGCGCTGCGTGCACTGCAAACTGCCGGTAAAACAGATGTGATGGTGGTCGGTTTTGACGGCACGCCAGACGGCGAAAAAGCAGTAAACGATGGCAAACTGGCGGCGACCATTGCGCAGTTACCTGAGCAGATTGGCGCAACGGGCGTTGATATTGCAGATAAAGTGCTGAAAGGTGAAAAGGTTCAGGCTAAATATCCAGTTGACCTGAAGCTGGTCATCAAGCAGTAATAGGCGATTCAGGTCGTCGATAACGGCCTGAGGGACTCAAAATAAAGAAAAGTGTGGCACACGCCACCGGGTCAAACCGGTGGCGCTTTTAGATGGACACCTCATACATGAAAACCGCAGGCAATCTCGTCGTCCTTGGCAGTATCAATGCCGATCACATTCTTAACCTTGAATCTTTCCCCACTCCGGGTGAAACCGTCACGGGTAATCAGTATCAGGTGGCTTTCGGTGGTAAGGGTGCAAACCAGGCCGTAGCGGCCGGTCGCAGTGGTGCGAATATTGCCTTTATTGCCTGTACCGGTGATGACGATACTGGCGAACGTGTTCGCAAGCAGCTGGAAAGCGACAACATCGATATTGCGCCAGTGAGCGTAGTGGCTGGGGAATCAACCGGTGTGGCGTTAATTTTCGTCAACGCAGAAGGTGAGAATGTTATCGGTATTCACGCGGGGGCAAACGCGGCGCTAAACATTGAACGCGTTGAAGCGCAGCGTGAAATTATTGCCCGTGCTGAAGCCTTGCTGATGCAGTTGGAGTCTCCGGTAGAAAGCGTGCTGGCGGCTGCAAAAATTGCGCATGAAAATCATACCACTGTCGTACTTAACCCCGCGCCAGCGCGTGTATTATCAGACGAACTGTTGGCGCTGGTGGACATCATTACGCCAAACGAAACCGAAGCTGAAAAGCTGACGGGTATTCGTGTGGAAAACGATGACGACGCCGCGCGAGCCGCTAAGGCATTGCATGAGAAAGGCATCGACACCGTGATTATCACGCTCGGTAGCCGTGGCGTGTGGGCTAGCGTTAACGGTAAAGGCCGTCGCGTGCCCGGCTTTAAGGTTAAAGCCGTTGACACTATTGCGGCGGGAGACACCTTTAATGGTGCGCTGGTCACGGCGTTGCTGGAAGGTAAGCCGATGGATGATGCCATTCGCTTCGCCCATGCCGCGGCCGCGATTGCGGTGACGCGTAAAGGTGCTCAGCCTTCCGTTCCATGGCGCAAAGAGATTGATGAATTTTTGATTCAGCAGAGGTAACGCTTGGCCACAATGAAAGATGTCGCCCGCATGGCGGGCGTTTCTACCTCGACGGTCTCCCACGTAATCAATAACGATCGCTTCGTCAGCGACGCGATTAAGGCGAAAGTCGAAGCCGCGGTTAAAGATCTCAATTATGCGCCTTCAGCGTTAGCGCGTAGTCTTAAGCTCAATCAGACCCACACGATCGGCATGCTTATCACTGCCAGTACCAACCCTTTCTATTCTGAGTTGGTGCGCGGCGTGGAGCGTAGCTGCTTTGAACGCGGTTACAGCCTGGTGCTGTGTAACACGGAAGGCGATGAGCAACGCATGAACCGTAACCTTGAAACGCTCATGCAAAAACGCGTTGATGGGTTGCTGTTGCTGTGTACCGAAACGCACCAGCCCTCGAAAGAGATTATGCAGCGCTATCCTTCAGTCCCAACCGTGATGATGGACTGGGCACCGTTCGACGGAACCAGCGATCTCATCCAGGACAACTCGCTCCTCGGTGGCGACATGGCGACACAACATTTGATTGATAAAGGGTATCGTCGCATCGCCTGTATCACGGGACCACTTGATAAGACGCCAGCACGTTTACGTCTCGAAGGGTATCTGACCGCCATGGAGCGTGCCAGTTTATCCGTACCTGAAGGGTATCGCATCACGGGCGATTTTGAGTTCAATGGTGGTTTCGAAGCGATGCAAAAATTGCTGGCGCAGGAACAGCGTCCGCAAGCGGTATTTATTGGTAACGATGCGATGGCATTTGGTGCCTATCAGGCGTTATATCAGGTGGGATTAAGCGTTCCCCATGATATGGCAATCATTGGCTACGATGATATTGAACTGGCGCGTTATATGACTCCCCCGCTGACCACTATTCATCAACCGAAAGATGAACTGGGGGAGCTGGCCATTGATGTGTTGATTCATCGAATGGCACAGCCCACATTGCAGCAGCAGCGCTTGCAGCTTACTCCTGTTCTGATGGAACGCGGTTCGGTTTCGTCGGGTGGCGATCTTTAATCAGGTTGCGGCCATCTTTCGGTTTCAATAATAAAAACACCAGAGCGGAAACCACGGTAATGACGCCCATCGTAATAAAGGTGTAGTGGAACTGTTCGACGGTGTTTGTGCCTTCTATACCTTCATAAACGCGAAGTACCGCTGCGCTCACGGCCACGCCTAAACTGATCGACAGCTGTTGAGTAACGGCCAGGACACTGTTACCGCCGCTGGCATTTTCATCGGTCAGGTCAGCAAGACTGATGGTGTTCATTGAGGTGAACTGAATAGACATCGCCATTCCCAATATAAAGAGCGGCAGGATCAGCATCCATGCAGGCAGTGCCGATGACTGTAACGAGAACTGCGCAATCATCGCGCCGATAAAGACCGTAATTCCAACCAGCGTTTTCCGATAACCCAGCCCACGTAATATTTTCGTCACCATCGATTTCGCCAGAATAGATCCGACGGCGGTCGGTGCCATCATTATCCCCGCAATCAGCGCCGGATAGCCAAACCCAACCTGTAACATCAACGGCATTAAAAAGGGTACACAGCCTGTGCCAAGACGTGAGGCGATATTCCCCGCGATTCCGACGGAGAAAGTACGCGTTTTAAAAAGCTGTAATGAGATTAGTGGCGTTGGATGGCGGCGCGCATGACGTATATAAAGAAGGAAAAGCAGAACGCTGCCGACGATAATCGACAATGCTATCCAGGTCGCGACGATTTTCTCGCCGAATAACTCCATTCCAATGGAGAACAATACCAGGCTCACACCGAATAGGAAAAAACCGCCCATGTCGAAACTGCGCTTGGGCGTGGTGAAATTTGGCATGTATTTGCGGGCATAGCACAGCCCGGCGATACCAATCGGAATGTTGATCAGGAAAATCCAGTGCCAGCTCGCCCATGTCACCAGTACGCCACCCAACACCGGGCCGAGAATCGGGCCGACCAGACCGGGCATGGTAACGAAATTCAGTACGGGCAAGAGTTCGCTGCGCGGATACGCGCGTAATAACGCGAGTCGTGCGACCGGCATCATCATCGCGCCGCCTATACCCTGAAGCACACGAAAGCTTACTAGCTCCGTTAATGAGGTTGAAAGTGCGCACGCCAGTGAGCCGAGCGTAAATAGCGTGACGGCGAACATAAATATCCGACGTGTACCAAAACGGTCGGCCAGCCAGCCGCTGACAGGGATCAGCATCGCGACGGTCAACGTGTAGCTAATGATGGCGGACTGCATGGCCAGCGGAGAGCGGTTGAGACTTTGGGCGATGGCCGGCAGGGCCGTATTCAGAATGGTGGCATCCAGTGCCTGCATAAAGAAAGCCATTGCGGCAATCCATGGCAATCCCGCCATGCTGCGTGATTTTTTCTCGTTCATCTATTACCTGCTACTGATTTGGGGCAGCCAACAAAGCCTGGCAAGCATGTAATGCGCGTTGTCCATCGCTATCCTGGATAGCATCAACAATGGCCTGGTGCAGATCGAGCTTCACCACTTCATCCTGGGTAATAGAAGCAAAGTAGGTGTGGTACACAGAATGGAACAGGGACGCAAATGAGGTCAGGAAGGGATTTCCACTCATTAAATAGATATGCTCATGCCACGTCATGTCGACTTCAATCCAACGCTGGCGGTTAAAATACTGCTTCAGGAAGGTCATCTCTTCCATTAAGGTGTTCAACTGCGCTTTTTGTTCGGCGCTTCCCAACAGTGCGGCGAGTAAACACGCCTGAGGCTCAAGACTGCTGCGCATCACCAGGAAATGGTCAACAACCTGATGGAAGTTATCCTCAGTCATCCACCAGGAAAGCAACTCCTGATCGAGGAAGTTCCAGTTACTTTGGGGCATAACCCGAGTACCAATACGAGGACGTGGAAGCACCATTCCTTTTGCCGTTAATGTTTTTACTGCTTCACGAACGGCGGTGCGGCTCACCCCAAACTGTTCACCAAGTTCCATTTCTCCGGGCAGAATGCTTCCTGGAGCGTATTTTCCCGCCAGAATTCGTTGCGCTAGCTTTTCTGCCAACACATAAGATAGGTTTTTTTGTGCCGCCAGCTGTTGTGCGCTTAAGGGCATAGCTCTTATTCCTTAATTGTTCTTGCTAGTAAGTATGCCACCTGGAGTGTGATTGTGGCTGCAAAAACAACAAATAGAACAATTTATGGCTTGTTATTAACGGTTTTGGTGAAAAAAAACACGGTTGGAAATTAATTTTAAATTTCCTCTTGTCACCTCAGAATAACTCCCTATAATGCGCCTCCACTGACACGGAACAACGGAACACAAGCCGCCGGGTCAGCGGGGTTCAGCGATGAACACCGGCAGAGAAAAGCGAAAATAAACGCTTGACTCTGAATGAGGAAAACGTATTATACGGGACCTCGCAACGGTGAGCGAAAGCCGCGTTGCACTGCTCTTTAACAATTTATCAGACAATCTGTGTGGGCACTCAAAGTGAC